>NZ_QAIM01000343.1:13359-14568 GCF_003061035.1 Acidovorax sp. HMWF018 | reverse complement strand
GGGGTGGACATGTGGGGGACAATGCGGGCCGTGACCCAAAGACCCGACAGTTTAACGACCGCCCTGCACCAGCACATCACCCAGGCCATTGCCGCCGAGGGTGGATGGCTGGGTTTTGACCGCTTCATGGCCCTGGCGTTGTATACGCCCGGCCTGGGCTACTACGCCAACGATTCCACCAAATTCGGCGCCATGCCGGAGTCAGGCAGCGATTTCGTGACCGCGCCCGAGATGACCCCACTGTTCGGCCAGACCCTGGCCGTGCAGGTGGGCGAGGCGCTGGTCCAAACCGGCACCGACGAGGTCTGGGAGTTCGGCGCTGGCTCGGGCGCGCTGGCGCTGCAGTTGCTGGATGCGTTGGGCGATCAGGTGCAGCGCTACACCATCGTTGATCTGTCGGGCAGCCTGCGTGCGCGCCAGCAAGCCAAGCTGGTAGCCCACGCCCACAAGCTGCGCTGGGTGGACGCCTTGCCCGAAAAGTTCAGCGGCGTGGTGGTGGGCAACGAGGTACTGGACGCCATGCCCGTGCAACTGCTGGCGCGCCACGGCGGCCAGCAGGGCGGTGTGTGGCATGAGCGCGGCGTGGCGGTAGCTCAGGACGGCAGTTTTGCCTGGGCCGACCGCCCCACCAACCTGCGCCCGCCCATCGGCGTCGAAGGCCCGCAGGACTACCTGACCGAGATCCACGCCCAGGGCGAAGGCTTCATGCGCATGCTGGCCGACCGGCTCACGCGCGGCGCAGCCTTCTTGCTGGACTATGGGTTTGGCGAAGACGAGTACTACCACCCCCAGCGCCACATGGGCACCGTGATGTGCCACCAGGGCCATCTGGCCGATGGCGACCCGCTGGTGGCGGTGGGGCTCAAAGACATCACTGCGCATGTCAACTTCACCGCCATGGCGCTGGCCGCGCAGGAGGCGGGCCTCAATGTGCTGGGTTACACCACGCAGGCGCATTTCCTCATCAACTGTGGGTTGCTCCCAAAAATGGAGCAGCTACCGCAAGCCCAACGGGCGACAGCGGCCAAATTGATCATGGAACACGAGATGGGCGAGCTGTTCAAGGTGCTGGCTGTGGGCGCGGGCGAGCCCTG
Organism: Acidovorax sp. HMWF018; assembly: GCF_003061035.1. NCBI lineage: Bacteria > Pseudomonadati > Pseudomonadota > Betaproteobacteria > Burkholderiales > Comamonadaceae > Acidovorax > Acidovorax sp. HMWF018. Next base: position 13,474 of record NZ_QAIM01000343.1, on the reverse strand, counting down.
GGAACCCGTGGGGTTTGCGCACGGGGACCGGTCGCACCGGTTGTGATCCAGGTATTCGTGTGCTTCGAGAAAGATAGCTGCAGGCACTTGGTGGACAAGCGCTAGAGCCGAATTT
>NZ_QAIM01000343.1:10217-13349 GCF_003061035.1 Acidovorax sp. HMWF018 | reverse complement strand
GTCGGAGATCTTGTGGGAGCTCCCCGCCACCAGCGTCATCCCATCGCTGCGGTCCTTCAGCCCCACCCCCGTCAGCCCCAGTTGCCGCGCCTCCTGGCACAGCCACCACAGGCGCGCAGCGGCGGCGGCCGGGGGCAGGCCCTCGGGCCGCACGTTAGAGATGCAATTGCGCTGCGCATCGTGGCGCCCCACCTGCGGGTGCCAGGTGAGGTAGATGCCCAGGCTGTCGGGCGAGCTGAGGCCCGGCCGCTCGCCGATCAGCACCGCCACCAGGCGCGCGCCCAACAGCGCGCCCACCTCGTCACCCAGTGCCACGCGGGCCTGTTGGGCAATCACCACGGGGCCCAGCTGCCAGCCTGCGGGCGCCTGTTGGCAAATCGCGTCGATGAGCGGTGGCGCCTGCCGGGCCACGGCCAGGGACGAGAGGCCGTCGGCCGCGACCAGCAGCAGGTCGATGGGAGTGGTTCCGTTTGCAGAGGACTCCCGCAGCGCCTGCGCATCGGCGTCGCTCAGCCGCCGGCCCAGGTCGGGGCGCAGCAGGTAGGTGGCGCGGTCGGGGGCGGCGCTGTGCACGGGGAGCGTTGCGCAGCCCTGGGCCTGCAGCTGGGTGGCCAGCGCTTCGGCGTCCAGCGGGATGTGCACGGCATCGCGCGCCTGCGCATGGGCCAGTCCAAAACGCAGCAGCTCGGCCGTGGGCAGGGCTGCGCCCGCACGCCCCAGGGCCAGGCGTGCCTGGGTGTGGGCGCGCAGGTCGTCCCAGGGGTCGGGAGGGATGGCGTGTGGTGCTGGTTCGTGTGTCATGCGCCCAGCCTCCATTGCCGCATTTGTGCCAGCGCCGGGTGTTGATCGTGGGCAGGCAGCAGGCGTCCGCCTGCATCGGTGATGTGCATGCGCTGCAGCCAGGCGCCAAACTCGGGTGCGCACTGCAGGCCCAGCACCTCGCGCAGATAGAGCGCGTCGTGGAACGAAGTGCTCTGGTAGTTGAGCATGATGTCGTCCGCCCCCGGCACGCCCATGATGAAGGTCAGGCCCGCCGTGCCCAGCAGCGTCATCAGCGTGTCCATGTCGTCCGAATCGGCCTCGGCGTGGTTGGTGTAGCAGACGTCGCAGCCCAGCGGCACGCCCAGCAGCTTGCCGCAGAAGTGGTCTTCCAGGCCCGCGCGGATGATCTGCTTGCCGTCGTACAGGTATTCCGGGCCGATGAAGCCGACCACCGTGTTGGTGAGCAGCGGCGCAAACGCGCGGGCCACGCCATAGGCCCGCGCCTCGCAGGTCTGTTGGTCCACGCCGTGGTGCGCGTTGGCCGACAGGGCACTGCCCTGGCCGGTTTCAAAGTACATCACGTTGTCGCCCACTCCATCGCCAAAGTTTTTTCCGCGCCGCAGGGACAGTGCAGCCTCGCGCGCTTCTTGGAGCAGCGCCAGCGAAATGCCAAAGCTCGCGTTGGCCGCCTCGGTGCCCGCAATCGACTGGAAGACCAGGTCCACCGGCGCGCCTTGCTCCACCATCTGGATGGTGTTAGTCACATGCGTGAGCACACACGATTGGGTGGGGATCTGCAGCCGCTCGATCACATCGCCCAGCATGTGCACCAGCCCCGTGAGGGCGGCGATGCTATCGGTGGCCGGGTTCACGCCAATCACCGCGTCGCCCGCGCCATACAGCAGGCCGTCGATCATCGACGCCGCAATGCCGCGCAGGTCGTCCGTGGGGTGGTTGGGCTGCAGCCGCACGGCCAAGTGGCCCGGCAGGCCGAGGGTGTTGCGAAACCGCGTGACCACGCGGCATTTGCGCGCCACGGCGATCAAGTCCTGGTTGCGCATGAGCTTGCTCACGGCCGCCGCCATCTCGGGCGTGATGCCGGGTGCCACGGCGGCGAGCATGGCGCTGTCGGTGCCGTGGGCCAGCAGCCAGTTGCGGAAGTCGCCCACAGTGAGGTGGGCAATGGGCGCGAATGCGGCGGCGTTGTGCGTGTCGAGGATGAGGCGCGTGACCTCGTCGCTTTCGTAGGGGATGAGCGCCTCGCTCAGAAAGCGCGACAGGGGAATGTCGGCCAGGCTCAGGCGCGCGGCCATGCGCTCCACAGCCGATGTGGCTGCCACGCCTGCCAGGGCGTCGCCCGAGCGCAGCGGCGTGGCCTTGGCCATCACCTCCCGCAAGTCGCTGAACTGCCAGCGCTCGCCGCCAATGGTGTGCTGGTAGGCCATGGTGCGTTTTGTCCCCTGTGAATGCCTCAGGCCACTACGATGTGACAGCCCGCTGCCTGCAGTGCCGAGAAGGCGGGCAAGGACCGGGCACCTGCGTCGGTGACCAGCGTGCCCACGTCGGCCAGGCTGGCATAGGTCACGCGGCTGGCTTGCCCCACCTTGCTGTGGTCGGCCAGCAAGATCAGTTCCTTGGCCTGTGCAGCCATGGCGCGGGCCACGGCGGCCTCGTGGTGTTCAAAGCTGGTGGCGCCACTGTGCACGCTGATGCCCACGGGCGAGAGCAGGGCCACATCGGCGCGGTAGCGGTGGATTTCGGCCACGGTGGTGTCGCCGTGAGTGGCCTGCACGGCAGGGTCGGTGCGGCCTCCGAGCAGGATCACGTCGTTGCGCGTGTTGCGCCCCGCATCGGCCGCAGCGAGCTTGAGCGCCACGTTCAGCCCGTTGGTGATGATGGTCAGGCCCGACAGGCTGGACAGTGCTTCGGCCAGCAGGGTGGTGGTGCTGCCCGCATCAATGAACAGCGTTTGCCCCGGCTGCAGCAGCTGTAGGGCGGCGCGGGCGATGGCGCGCTTTTCGCGCTCGCGCACCGCCTGGCGCACGGCCAGCGGGGGTTCTGGCTCTGGCCCCTGGGCCACCACGCCCCCGTGCACGCGCCGCAGAATGCCCTGCGACTCCAGCGCGAGGATGTCGCGGCGCACGGTCTCGCGCGACACATCCAGGTCTTGCGCAATGCGCTCGGTGCTCACCCGCGAGAGCGTGGACAGCAGGGTGCGGATGCGGAGGAAACGTTCTTCTTGCAGCATGGGGCGATGTTAGGCGGGCTTGGAGCCTGGGGCGCGTCGGACGCGGCGCTGCGTGCCAAAGTGCAGCAGCAACGCCAGCGACCCCACCACCGCCATGATGCAGGTAGAGAACGCTGCCGCCT
>NZ_QAIM01000343.1:3796-10206 GCF_003061035.1 Acidovorax sp. HMWF018 | reverse complement strand
GCTTCATCCAGACGCATCACCGTCACCGCCCCCATGGGCAGCGAGGGCGTGATGAGGAAGATAACCGCCGACAGCGTGACCATGGAGCGCATGAACAAGAACACCAGCACCGCCAGCAGCGTAGGCAGCAGCGCGGGCAGGTACACATCGCGCAGCACGCGGGCGGTGCTACCGCCCAGCACGGTGGTGGCGTCTTCCAGCGTGGTGGGCACGTTGCGCATGCCGGTCATCATGGTCATGAAGCCCTGCGTGTGGTAGTGGTAGTAGTTGCACAGCGCCAGCAAGATGGCCGTGCCATACAGCATGCCCCAGGGCCAGGTAGCGGTGTTGAAGGTGAACACATAGGCCAGCCCCAGCACCAGCCCAGGCACGCCCACCGGCAAGGCCGACAGTGCCGTGGCTGCCTGCGCCAGCCGCCCCGGCAGGCGGCGGATGCCAAAACACAGCACAAACAGCATCGCCGTGCCCACGCTGGCGGCCAGGGCCGACACCCATACCGAGGTCCATAGCGGCGCATAGCCCCCCGCAATGGTGATGTCGTAGTGCTTGAGTGTGAGGTCCAGCCGGTAGGGCCACAGCCGGATGAAGCTGGCCAACACCACCGTGAGCACCAGGGCCACGATGCTGCACGCAATGCCCATGCAGGCGATGAAGAATGCGGTATCGCGCCCCGGGCGGCGGGTGGGCGTGGGCGGCAGGGCCGATTCGGCCCCCGCACCGGCGCGCTGTGCGGCCATGCGTTCGATGAACACCGACACCGCGGCGGGCGCCAGCAGCAGCATGCCCACCACCGCGCCCATGCCGAACTTCATCTGCCCGCTGACCTGGTTGTAGATCTCGGTGGCCAGCACGGCAAAGTTGCCGCCAATGACCACGGCGTTGCCAAAGTCGGTGATGGTGATGGTGAACACCACAAACCCCGCGCTCAGCAGGCCGTAGCGGGCCTGCGGCAGCGTGATGTCGCAAAACTGCCGCCACGGCGTGGCGCCCAGCACCTCGGCGGCGTCGTACTGCCGGGCATCGCCCTGGCGCAGCGCGGTGCGCACGATGAGCACGGCCTGCGGCAGCGCATAGAGCACGTCCGCAATCAGCAGACCCCAAAAGCCATAAATCTCGGGCCGCACACCCAGCATCTTGCCCACGATGCCGTTGCGCCCCAGCAGGAAGATCAGGCCCAGCCCCAGCACCAGCGAGGGCGCCAGCATGGGCAGGGCCAGTGCCCCGGCCACAAAGCGGCGGCCCGGCATGCCGGTGCGCTCCAGCCCAAACGCCACCACAAAGGCCAGCACCAGCGTGACGGCCGTGGTTACGGCGCCCAGCAGCAGACTGTTGGCCAGGGCCCGCCACACGCCCGGGGTGTCGAGCAGCGCGGCGTAGTTGCCCCAGCCGATGCCGCCCGTGTCCTGCACCAGGCTGCGCCAGGCAATGGCCAGCATGGGCACGCCAAAGAACAGCACCAGCGCGGCCAGCGGCAGCAGCAGGCAGGCGCGCAGCAGCCAGCGTTCGCTGGCGTGCATGGGTGGCAGGTGGGGGGCGGCAGTGGTGCTCATGCGTGCACCCAGGCGCAGTCCTGTGCGCTCACCGAGATGTCCACGTTCTGGCCCGCCTCCCAGGTGCTGGCGCTGCTGGATTCGGCCAGCAGGTCCAGGTCGTTCCAGCGCAGCTGCACCCGCTGGATGCTGCCCAGGAAGGTGGTGCCGGTGACGCGGCCCGCACCCTGCGCGCTGGCTTGCAGCTGCAGGCGTTCGGGGCGGATGCACAGCAGGGCCGATTCGGGCGCCATGCCTTCGGGGGCCCCGCCCAGCGCGGGCTGCAGCAGCCGTGCCTGGGCGGGCGGCAGCAGGTTGCTGTGTCCCATGAAGTTGGCCACGAAGCGGGTGCGCGGTGCCAGGTACAGCTCGCGCGGCGAGCCCGCCTGTGCAATGCGCCCACCCTGCATGCAGACGATGCGGTCGGCCATGGCCAGGGCTTCTTCCTGGTCGTGCGTGACCATGATGGTGGGAATGCCCAGGCGGCGCTGCACCTCGCGCAGCTCATGGCGCAGGTCGGCGCGCACGCGGGCGTCCAGGGCCGACAGGGGTTCGTCGAGCAGCAGCAGCGAAGGGTTCACCGCCAGGGCCCGCGCTATGGCCACGCGCTGCTGCTGGCCGCCCGACAGTTGCGCCGGGTAGCGCCCGCCATAGTCGGCCAGCTTCACCATGTCCAGCAGCTCGGCCGTGCGCGCCTGCACCACGTCGGGCGGTGTGCGGCGGATGGCCAGGCCGTAGCCCACGTTCTGCGCCACCGTCATGTGCGGGAACAGCGAGTACGACTGGAACACGATGCCAAAGCCCCGGTCGCGCGCCGGCAGCGTGGCCAGGTCGCGCCCGCCCAGCGTGATGCGGCCGCCATCGGCAGGCAGCAGCCCCGCGATGATGCGCAGCAGCGTGGTCTTGCCGCAGCCGCTGGGGCCCAGCAGGCACACGAACTCCGAGGCGCCCACGGCGAGGTGGATGCGTTCGAGCGCGACCTGGCCGTCAAAGCTCTTGTGCAGGTCGGTGATCTGCAGGGACATGGTGTGTGGTCCTCGGGGAGTGCGGTTCAGTGCAGCGGTTCGGTACAGCGGCTCAGCGGCCGATGGTCTTTTGCCAGGTGCCCAGGATCGCGTCGCGTTCCTTGGCGGACTTGGCGAAGTCCATGGGGTAGAGCACCTTGGAGAGGTCGGCGGGCAGGCCTGCCGCTGCAGCCGCCTTGGATTGCGGCACGCCGGGCACGGTCACGATTTCTTTGTACTTGGTGTAGAGCTGCGCTGCGCCGGGAGACAGCGTCCAGTCCAGAAAACGCTTGGCGTCGGCCTTGTTCTTGGAGCTGGCCATCAGGCCCGAGGCTTCCAGCTCATAGCCCGCGCCGTCGGTGGGGATCACCATCTTGACCGGGTAGCCCTCGTCCACCGACTGCATGGCCGCAAACGCCAGCGAGGTGCCAATTGCAAACTCACCCGCCCGCGCGGCCTTGCAGGGGCGCGAGCCCGACTTGATGTACTGCGCCACGTTGCCGTCCATGGCCTTGATGAGCTTCCAGCCCTCGTCATTGCCGCGCGACTGGATCAGCGCGGCAATCTGCAGGTAGCCTGTGCCCGAGGACACCGGGTTGGGCATGACGACCTCGCCCTTGTAGACGGGGTTGGTGAGGTCCTTCCACGACGTGGGCATGGGCAGCTTCTTGGCCTTGAGCACCTCGGTGTTCACGCAGAACGCGGCCATGTAGCCGGTGGTGGTGAACCATTTGCCATCGGCGGCCTTGTCCTTGGCGGCCAGCTTGTCGCTGCCCTTGGGGCTGTAGGGCTCCAGCAGGGCGGTGATGCGCGGGTCCAGCGTATTGGTCAGCGCCCAGCCCCAGATCACATCGTGCTGCGGGTTGGCAGCTTCGGCCAGGATGCGCGCACCCAGGTCGCCGGTGGACAGGCGCAGCACCTTCACGTCCACATCGGGAAGGTCCTTTTTGGCGGCGGCCAGGTATTCCTTGATCTCGTCTTCTTCGAGCGCGGTGTAGGCCGTGACGGTGCCCGCCTGGGCGGCGGTCAGCCCGCAGGCCAAGGCGCCCAGCACGGGCAGCAGGCGCAGGGCGGCAAAGAGGGAGGAGCGAGTGCGCATGAATTTCTCCAGAACGGTGTGTTGCCAAAAAACAGTGCGGGGTCGCCGCAGGCCAGGGAATTTGTTCACCAAATGTGTGCGTTTTATTGCACTTGTGCAAATTATTGTTTTTGCACGAAAATACACAAGCACTAAATATGCCAACCCGTTCATGCCGAGCGGTAGGCCCTTCCCCATTGCCCAACCACTGCCCGCACCTCTTTCCTTGCACATTCCCATGAACACTTTGCCAACCCCCGTTTCCCCCTTCCTGGACCTGGCGCACGCCCTGGCCGATGCGGCCCGCGTCCACTCGCTGCGGTACTTCCGCACCCCGCTGGATGTGCTGACCAAAGCGGACGAGAGCCCGGTCACCATTGCCGACCGCGAGGCCGAGGCTGCGATGCGCGCGGTTCTGAGGGCGCAGGCACCCACGCACGGCATCCTGGGCGAGGAGCATGGCCGCGAGCGGCTGGACGCCGAGTACGTGTGGGTGATCGATCCCATCGACGGCACCAAGAGCTTCATCACCGGATCGCCGCTGTGGGGCACGCTCGTTGCACTGCTGCACCAGGGGCGGCCCGTGCTGGGGCTCATGGATTTGCCGGTGCTGGGTGAGCGCTGGACGGGGCTGGCAGGCCAGCTGACGCAGTGCAATGGCCAGCCCGTGCGGGCCAGCCGGTGCGAGCAACTGGCGCAGGCCCGCATCTACACCACGTCGCCGGACGCCTTTGGTGCGGCCGACTGGCAGCGTTTTGACGCGCTGAGCCGCCAGTGCGCGCTGCGCCGGTTTGGCGGCGACTGCTATGCCTATGCCCAGCTGGCGGGGGGGCATGTGGACCTGGTGGTGGAGGCGGGGCTGCAGCCCTACGACTACCTCTCGCTGGTCTGCCTGGTGGAGGGCGCGGGCGGGCGCATTACCGACTGGCAGGGCCGCGCGCTCACGGTGGCATCGGATGGTCGGGTGGTGGCGGCTGCCACGCCCCAGTTGCATGCCCAGGCGCTGGACCAACTGGCCGAAACCGCCATCGCCTAGTCGAATGCGGTGGCGCCTACACTGGGCGCACCATGTTCCGCTGGCTCCTCGTCATTCTCCTGGCCCTGATGTTCATCAGCTGGCTGTCGCCGCTGCTGCGCCGCATGGGCTTTGGGCGGTTGCCCGGGGACTTCCGGTTTCGCTGGCTGGGGCGCGATTGGGATGTGCCGCTGGCGTCCACGCTGCTGCTGAGCTTTGTGGTCAGCCTGATCACCAAGCTGTTGTAGGGCCGCCATCACCGCGGCCGCTGCGCCTGCTAGCCCGCCGTCTGCAGCGCGTCCAGAAACGCCTTGCGCCACCAGTGCACGTCGTGCTCGCGGATGCGCGCCATGAGCTTCTGGTGGCGCGCCTGCCGTTCGGCCAGCGGCATCTGCAGGGCCTGCTGGATGCTGTCGGCCATGCCCTGGGGGTCGTAGGGGTTCACCAGCAGCGCTTCTTTCAACTGTTCTGCTGCACCTGCAAACCGTGACAGCACCAGCACGCCGGGGTTGTCCGGGTCTTGCGCCACCACGTATTCCTTGGCCACCAGGTTCATGCCATCGCGCAGTGGCGTGACCAGGCCCACGGCAGCGGCGCGGCACAGGCCCGGCACACGTTTGCGCGCCACCATGCGGTGGATGTAGCGCACGGGCATCCAGTCCAGTTCGCCGTAGTCGCCATTGACTGAGCCGCACAGGCCCTCCAGTTCCTGGCGCAGGTCGGCATAGGCGTGCACGTCGTCGCGGCTGGGTGAGGCGATCATGATCATCGTCGCACTGTCGCGGTTTTCGGGGTAACGATCCAGCAGCTCTCGGAATGCGCGCACGCGGTGTGGGATGCCCTTGGAGTAGTCGAGCCGGTCAATGCCCAGCAGCAGGCGCCTGCGCGAATACTCGTCGCGCATGTTCTCGTAGGTCTCCACCGCGTCGGGGGCGTGTGTGAGGCGGGTGAATTCGTCCACGTCGATGCCGATGGGAAACGACTGCACCACCACGGTAGCCCCAAAGGCGCGCACACGCTTTTCGTCCACCGCTTCGGCGCTGCCCTCGTTGCGCACGTAGCGCGTGAAATGCGACACGTCGGCCTCGCTCTGCAGGCCCACCAGGTCGTAGGCGAACAAAGAGCGCATCAGCCACTCGTGCTGCGGAATGGCCGCCATGATGAGCGGCGGCGGCATGGGAATGTGCAGAAAGAACCCGATGCGCTGCTTGCAGCCCATGGCACGCAGCTCGGCGGCGAGGGGAATGAGGTGGTAGTCGTGCACCCAGATCACATCGTCGTCGCGCAGCAGGGGCAGCAGCTTGCGCGCAAACATCTGGTTCACACGCCGGTAGCCTGTGATGTAGCGGGCGTTGAAGTCGGCCAGGTCCAGCCGATAATGGAACACCGGCCACAGCACGCTGTTGCTGTAGCCGTGGTAGTAGCTGTCATGGTCTTCGCGGCACAGGTCCACGGTGGCCAGGGTGACGGCGCCGGCCTGGCGGGTGTGCAGTTCGCTCTCGCCGGGTGTGCCGTCTTCGACCACGGTGCCGCTCCAGCCAAACCAGAGTCCTCCGGTCTGGTTCAGGGCTTCGCCCAGGGCTACAGCAAGGCCACCGGCGGCGGGCTTGCGCGGATCGGCAAGGCGGTTGGAGATGACGACAAGACGGCTCATGGGGGCAATCATCCGTGCTGACCGCCCCCGGCCGGTGTCGGACAGCGCCTCAAATCACGCTGTCCCAGGGCGCTGACAGGCGCACGGCGGTGTTGATCACACCCACCATCGAATAGGTCTGCGGGAAGTT
>NZ_QAIM01000343.1:2638-3786 GCF_003061035.1 Acidovorax sp. HMWF018 | reverse complement strand
GCTCATGGGGGCAATCATCCGTGCTGACCGCCCCCGGCCGGTGTCGGACAGCGCCTCAAATCACGCTGTCCCAGGGCGCTGACAGGCGCACGGCGGCGTTGATCACACCCACCATCGAATAGGTCTGCGGGAAGTGGCCCCACATCTCGCGGGTTTCGGGGTGGGTGTCCTCCGACAGCAGGCCCAGCGGGTTGCGTGCGGCCAGCATGGTCTCGAAGATGGCCCGTGCCTCGGCCTTGCGGCCAATGCGCGCCAGAGCGTCGATGCGCCAGAAGGTGCAGATGTTGAAGGCCGTTTCGGGCTTGCCAAAGTCGTCGGCCGCCTCGTAGCGGCGCATGTAGGGGCCATCGCACAGACTCTTTTCCATGGCCTCCACGGTGCTCATAAAGCGTGGGTCCTTGGGGTCGATCAGGCCCACCTCGGCCATCAGCAGCACGCTGGCATCCAGCTCATGCCCGCCAAAGCTCTCGGCAAACGCCTGGCGTTCTTCGCACCACGACTTGTCGAGGATCTCGGCGCGCATGCGGTCGGCATGTTGCTGCCAGTGGCTGGCACGGTCGGCCAGCTGCAGCGTGGCGGCGATCTTGGCCAGCCGGTCGCAGGCGGCCCAGCTCATCAGTGCGGACGAGGTGTGCACCCGGGCGCGCGTGCGCAGCTCCCACATGCCGGCATCGGGCTGACCGTACACACACACTGCGTTGTCGCCCACCTGTTCCAGCCGCTTGAATTCGGCCAGGCCCGCGCGGTGCAGCAGGCGGTGGTCATGAAAGGCCTGGGCCGCGCCCAGCACGATGTTGCCGTACACGTCGTGCTGAAAATGCTCGGCCGCCTGGTTGCCAACGCGCACCGGGCCCATGCCCCGGTAGCCCGCCAGCTGGGGCACAAAGCTTTCGGGCAGGTCTTTCTCCAGCCCGATGCCATACAGCGGCTGGATGTGGCCGTCGCCGCCTTCGACCACCACATTGCTCAGCCAGCGCAGGTAGTCCTCCATGGTGCCCACCTCGGAGATGCTGTTGAGTGCGCGCACCACAAAAAAAGCATCGCGCAGCCAGCAGTAGCGGTAGTCCCAGTTGCGGCCGCTGTGGGCCGACTCAGGGATGCTGGTGGTCATGGCGGCCACGATGGCACCGGTTTCTTCGTACAGCGAC
>NZ_QAIM01000343.1:0-2628 GCF_003061035.1 Acidovorax sp. HMWF018 | reverse complement strand
CCAGTAGGCCGTGGTCTCCTGTTCAAAGCGGCGGGCGGTGTCGGCAATACCGTCCACCAGCGTCTCGTCGGCGCCCAGCAGAAAGTTGTGTTCGCGCGTGAGCACAAACGCCTGGCCCGACAGCACATGCGACACCGGCGCATCGGTGGACAGGCGCAGCGTCATGCTCTCGCCCACGTAGCGGATGTGGTTGCTGCCGCGCGTGATCTCGGGGGTGGTCTGGCCCCAGTCGTAGCGCACCTTGAGCGCCACACGGACGCGCGGCGACCCCTGGATGGGGCGCACCCGGCGTACCAGCGTCATGGGCCGGAAGTAGCGTGACCGGCTGTAAAAGCGTGGCGCAAAGTCGGTGATCTCGATGCCTTGGCCCGCCTTGTCGAACAACTGTGTGCGCAGGATGGCGGTGTTCGGTTCGTACCACTGGTGGGCCGATGCCAGCTCTTCCAGCTCGATCGCGAAGTGGCTGCCCTCGTCGCCGGGTTGCAGCAGGGCGTTGAACACCGGGTCGCCATCAAAGCGCGGCAGGCAGCACCAGACCATGCGGGCGTGGTCGTCTATGAGCGCGCTGATGGCGCAGTTGCCGATCATCCCAAGGTTGAGCGAGCCCGCTTGGGGGTGTGTGGCGGCTGTGTTCATCGTTCGCGCTCCAGCGTTGTGCGTGCAGACGACAACCAGCCCCGCAGTGCGGCCGATGTCATGCAGCGGTGTTGTGCCATGGTGGGCCCTTCGCCCACCTTGATGCCCCAGCCGCCGAGCGTCTGCACAGCGGCAAAGCCGGCCTCGTCGGTGACGTCATCGCCCACAAAGACCGGCGTGCGGCCCACAAAGGGTGGCTGTGTCATGAAGTCGACGATGGCCTGGCCTTTGTGAACGCCACGGGGTTTCACTTCAAAGACGCATTTGCCACGCAGCAGTTCCACACCTTCCACCTCGCGCATGGCCCGCACCAGCGTGTCATGGCACAGGGATTCGAGGTGGGGCGCCTGGCGGTAGTGCAGGGCCACGCTCACACGCTTGGTCTCCACCAGCAGGCCGGGGTGCCGTGCTGCAAGGTCTTGGGCGGCCTGTAACACGGGCTCCAGGGCGGGTGGTTCGGTGGCGGGAACGGAAGTCTCACCCAGGCGGTATTGGGCCCCATGTTCGCTCGCCAGCGGCAGGCGCAGTGGCGCCAGAAATCCGTCGATGTCGGCCTCGGGCCTGCCAGTCACGATGGCCAGCGCGCCGCCCAGCTGGGTATGCAGCGATGACAGCGTGGGAATCAGCCCCGACGCGATGCGCACCGCCTCGGGGCGCGGTGCCAGCTCGGTGAGCGTGCCATCGAAGTCGAGAAAAAGCGAATGGGCAGTTGTCAGTGTGGGGAGCAGCTGCATGCACGAAACCATAGCAGACGCCGCAATGCAGATATGGCGACCAGGGGGATTCTGGACTGGTAAACGCGCGCAAGGTTTGCGACCTCTTGAAACGGAGAGCCAGTGCCGCAATGTGTTCAGAGACCCCAATGCCCCCGCCACGCCATGACCGAAGCCCTGCACATCGTCTGCCCCCATTGCCACACCACCAACCGCGTGCAGAGCGCCGACCTGGGCAGCGCGCCCGACTGTGGCCAATGCCATCAGCCCCTGTTTGCTGGGGCGCCGCTGGAGCTGGATGCCACCAGCTTTGACAAGCATGTGGTGCGCAGCCACATCCCGGTGCTGGTGGATTTTTGGGCCCCGTGGTGCGGTCCCTGCCGCCAGATGGCGCCCGCCTTTGCGCAGGCTGCCCGTGAGCTGGAACCCCGCGTGCGCCTGGCCAAGCTCAACACCGAAGACCAGCAGGCCATTGCGGCGCGTTATGCCATCCGCAGCATTCCGACCATGATCCTGTTCCAGCAGGGGCGTGAGGTGGCGCGCATTTCGGGCGCGCTGGGGGCGGCGGACATCGTGCGCTGGGTGCGTACCGTGGTGGGGTGATTGGGAACGACTTGGCAGGTTTTGAAGCGTTTTAGGCCGCAAGCGATAGTTGAATATGCCTTGAGTGCTATCGAAATAGTAGCTATTGATCTCGCGCAGACGGGTTCCTCAACGAATCCCAAGCGCCCGGTCCAGCGACACGTTGCCTGCACCGCGCCCCACCAGGTACAGCATCAGCCCCGCCCATGACAGGTGGGTGGGCCAGGCGTCCGGGTAGACAAACAGCTGAATTGTCAGCGTCATGCCCAGCAGCGCCAGGGCCGACAGGCGTGTGAACAGGCCCAGCACCAGCAGCACCGGAAACAGGTGCTCGGCCACGGTGGCCATCTGCGCCGCCAGCTCGGGCGGCAGCACGGGCAGTTTGTACTCGTCGCGGAACAGTGTGTAGGCGCTGTCGGAGATGGTGAACCAGCCCTCGACCTTGGTGCGGGCCGACAGCCAGAAGATGCCTGCAATGGCCACGCGGTTGACCAGTGCTAGCAGGCTGTGCGGGGTGAGCCAGGTGGCCGCATCGGCCAGGCGCGCCCATAGCATGCGCGGTCCTGTGGCTGGGGGCGTGGGGAAGTGGGTGGCCGGGGTGTTGGGGATGTGCATGGTGGGCTCCTCAGCTGGTGTGGGTGGTGTGTGGGTTGATGGTCGCCAAGGCGCCCGCGTCGAGCAGGCTGGTCATCAGGGC
>NZ_QAIM01000342.1:11194-11959 GCF_003061035.1 Acidovorax sp. HMWF018 | reverse complement strand
GGGCGTGGCACGGTAGCGCGCGCCATGCAAGCCGTGCACCGCAGAACCCTTCTGGCCTGGCTGGCAGCGTCGTTCGGCGGTGCGGCCAGCGCGCAGGCCGCTTTCCCCTCACGCCCGCTGCGCATCGTCGTGCCCAATGCGGCGGGCGGTGCGGCCGACATCACGGCGCGCACCGTGGGCCAGAAGATCGCCGGCCCGCTGGGGCAAAGCGTGGTCATCGAAAACAAGCCCAGCGCAGGCGGCGTGGTGGCGGGAGACCTGGTAGCGCGGGCTGAGCCCGACGGCCACACGCTGCTGCTGGTGAGCAGTGGCACGGCGGTGAGCGCCGCGCTGTTCCAGTCGCTGCCGTTCGACACTCTCAAGGACTTTGCGCCCGTCTCGCTGCTGGCCACGTTTGATCTGGCCGTGGTGGTGAAAGAAGGCGGGCGTTTTGCCACCCTGGCCGAGCTGCTGGCTTATGCGCGAGCCCACCCGGGCAAGCTCAATATCGGCACGCCACAGATCGGCACCACACAGAACCTGGCGGCCGAGCTGTTCAAGGCGACGGCGGGCATCGACGCGCAGGTGGTGCCTTTCAATGGCACGCCGCCGGTCATCACGGCGCTGCGGGGTGGCGAGATCGACGTGATGATCGACATCCTGGGTGGTCTCATGCCACAGATCGGCGCCAAGGCCCTGCGGCCGCTGGCTGTGATGGGCGCGCAGCGGGCGCCGCAGTTGCCCGACGTGCCCACGGTGCGCGAAAGCGGCGGGCCACTGGCGGGC
>NZ_QAIM01000342.1:1692-11180 GCF_003061035.1 Acidovorax sp. HMWF018 | reverse complement strand
GGCCTGGCCGTGCCCGCCAAGACACCTGCTGCCGTGGTGGAGCGTCTGTCGCGCGAAGTGCAGACCGCACTGGCCCAGCCCGATGTGAAAAAGCGCCTGCTGGAACTGAACCTCCATGCCCAGGGCAGCACCCCCGCGCAACTGGGCGAGCACCTGGCGGCCGATGTGCGCCGCTGGAGCGACGTGATCGCCCGGGCCAAGATCGCGCGGCAGTGACGGTTGCTGCGCTTCGGCTTTTGTGACCGAAAGGCAAATCGGATGAACATCACACACATCGGCCTCGTGGGCTATGGCGAGGTGGGCAAGATCTTCAGTGCGGGCTTGCGTGTCCAGCCCGGCGTGGCCTCGGTCGCTGCCTGGGACCTGAAGCTGGCCGACCCCGCGCACCGCGACGCCCTGCAGAAGCACGCCGCGCAAGCGGGCGTGGTGGCCGTGGATGGGATGCAGGCACTGTGCACGCGTTGTGACTGCATCATCTCGGCCGTCACCGCATCGAACACGCTGGTCGTGGCGCAGGAGGCCGCGCAGCACATCCGCCCCGGCACCGTGTTCCTGGACCTCAACTCGGCATCGCCCGGCACCAAGCAGCAGGCCGCTGCGCTCATCGAGGCGCGGGGTGCGCACTATGTCGAGGCGGGCGTGATGACCTCGGTGCCCCCCTACGGCATCCGCGTGCCCATGCTGCTGGGCGGCGTGCAGGCTGCCGCGCTGACCACTGTGCTGACCAGCTGGGGCATGGATGCCCAACCCGTGAGCGAGCAACTGGGCGTGGCCAGTGCCATCAAGATGTGCCGCAGCATCATGATCAAGGGCCTCGAAGCCCTGGTGATTGAGAGCTACTCCACCGCCCGCCACTACGGCGTGGAAGACCATGTGCTGCCCACCTTGGCCGAGACCTTTCCCTCCATCGACTGGCACGAACAGGGTCGCTACTTCTTCAGCCGCGTCGTGCAGCACGGCCAGCGCCGCGCCGAAGAGATGCGCGAATCGGCCCACACGGTGCACGAGGCCGGCATGGAGCCACTGATGGCCTCGGCCATCGCCGCCAAGCAGCAGTGGGTGGCCGACCTCGCGCGCGGAGGCGTCTTTCACGGCCTGCCCAAGGACGCGCGCTGGCAGGACTATGCGGACCGGGTGTTGGGCAGTTTGTCCGTCGTGCCTGCAAAGGACTGAGCCTGCGAATCGCCACCCGCCGGTGAAACTGGCGCGGCGCAATGCCAGAGGCACCGAGCAAGGGCCGCCCCGCAGCAAGGGTGCCGTCCCCCGTTGGGGGGATGCCGCGCAGCGGCTCAGGGGGGAGACCTGTACAACGCCTGCAGCGTCGTCCGAATCAGCTCTGCCATCGCCTGCTGTGTGAGTGTGGCCGGGCGTTGCGAGCTGACGGCCATGAACAGCTTGCTGCGCAGGCGGGTGCTGCCGCCTTCCTCCTCGCCGTCCCCATCGCTGCCCGCGCCGTGGATGGGCCGGGTACTGAACACTTCCGATTTGCCCGACGTGGTGACCGCATTCATGGGCAGCACCGCACAGCCCGCGCCATCGGCCACCAGGTCCAGAATGGCGGCCACGCCGTCGATCTCCAGGCTGATCTGCGGGCGCTTGCCGCGTGCGGCCAGTTCGGATTCCACCAGCATGCGGATGGAATTGGGGCGGGTGGGAATCACCAGCGGAAAGCGCGGCAGCTCGTCCAGCGGCAGGGGCGTTCGGGCCAGGGCATCGGCCTCTGCCTCGCTCTGGCCGGGGGCGCGGCGCTGCACCAGAAACAGGTCTTCCTCCAGCAGCGCCGTGGTCTCGATGCCCGGCGCGGGCGTGGTGTTGTAAAGCAGTGCGATGTCGAGCAGCCCGGTGGTCAGCGACTCGCGCATGGCCACCGACAGGCCCTCGCTGATGGCCAGCGCCGCGTCCGGCATCTTCACGCGGAAGGCGCGGGTCAGCGGCACCGTCAGCACCTTGGCAATGCTGGGCGGCAGGCCGATGGCCACGCGCCCGGCCAGGGCGCCGCGCACGCGGCCCAGCTCCTCGCGCGCGCGCTCGACCTGGTGCAGGATGCCGCGCCCGTGCTCCAGGAGCAGCTTGCCCGCCTCAGTGGGTGTGGCGCCCCGGCCATTGCGCACCAGCAGGTTCTGGCGCAGCTCCACCTCCAGCAGGCGCACCTGGCGGCTCAGTGCGGGCTGGGCAATGTCCAGCACCACCGACGCGCGGGTGAAGCTGCCCAGCTCGGCCACCCGCACGAAGTATTCAATCTGCTTGAGGTCCATGGCAAGGCTCTCTGCTATTTGCAATAGCTGTAGGTCAACGATCACGGAATGATATATCTGGTAGTGCCGGTGCCGCCTTCATGTTTGGGCTGCGGCTGCCCACAATCGGCGGCATGTATACAACTGCACGCACCGCCTGGGCCACCCGCAGCCCGGCAGGAGACAACGCATGACGGCGCCAGTGATCCGAGGCATTTCTTCCATGGCCACGCGCCAGGTGCTGGCCGATCTGGTGGCCGGTTTTGCGCGGCAGTCGGGCACGCAGGCCGCCATCGAATCGGTGGGCGGTGTGGACGCCGCCAAGCGTGTGGCGGCCGGTGAGGCGTTCGACGTGGTCATCCTCGCGTCCGACGCCATCGACAAGCTGCTGGCCGCGGGCCATCTGGTGCCCGGCAGCAAGGTGGACTGGGTGCACTCCGGCGTGGCCGTGGCCGTGCCTGCCGGCGCGCCGCTGCCCGACCTGTCGAGCGAAGACGCTGTGCGCGCTGCCGTGCTGGCAGCGCCCAGCATCAGCCTGTCCACCGGCCCCAGCGGCGTGGCACTGGCCAAGCTGTTCGAGCGCTGGGGCATTGCCGATCAGATCGACCCGCGCATGGTGCAGGCGCCCCCCGGCGTGCCCGTGGGCTCGTTGGTGGCCAAGGGCGAGGTGGCGTTGGGCTTTCAGCAACTGAGTGAGCTGCTGCACGTGCAGGGCATCCAGATCGTGGGCCCGCTGCCACCGGCCATCCAGATCACCACCACGTTTTCCGCAGGCGTTGGCGTGCATTCGCAACAGGCGGATGCAGCACGTGCGTTGCTGGCTTACCTGGCTTCTCCCGCTGCGGCGGACGCCAAGCAAAAGCAGGGCATGACCCCCGCCTGACCGATCACAAGAACACCTTCCAGGAGCACCCAAAAATGAGCCTCATCATCGATTGCCACGGCCACTACACCACGGCCCCCAAGGCGCTGGAGAACTGGCGCAATGCGCAGATCGCCGGCATCAAAGACCCCGCCGCCATGCCCAAAGTGGCAGACCTGCACATCAGCGACGACGAGCTGCGCGAGTCCATCGAGACCAACCAGCTCAAGCTGATGAAGGAGCGCGGCAGCGACATCACGCTGTTCAGCCCACGCGCCAGCTTCATGGCCCACCACATCGGCGACTTCAATGTGTCCAGCACCTGGGCCGCCATCTGCAACGAGCTGTGCTATCGGGTCTCCACGCTGTTCCCCGACCACTTCGTGCCCGTGGCCATGCTGCCGCAAAGCCCCGGTGTCGATCCCGCGACCTGCATCCCCGAGCTGGAAAAGTGCGTGCACGAATACGGCGCGGTGGGCATCAACCTGAACCCCGACCCCTCGGGCGGGCACTGGACCAGCCCCCCGCTGACCGACAAGCACTGGTACCCCATCTACGAAAAGATGGTGGAGTACGACCTGCCCGCCATGATCCACGTGAGCACCAGCTGCAACGCGTGCTTTCACACCACCGGCGCGCACTACCTGAACGCCGACACCACGGCCTTCATGCAGCTGATCCAGGGCGATCTGTTCAAGGACTTCCCCACGCTCAAGTTCCTGATCCCGCACGGCGGTGGCGCAGTGCCCTACCACTGGGGCCGCTTCCGTGGGCTGGCGCAGGAGATGAAGAAGCCCCTGCTCGACGAGCACCTGATGAACAACGTGTACTTCGACACCTGCGTGTACCACCAGCCCGGTATCGACCTGCTGAACACCGTGATCCCGGTGAAGAACGTGCTGTTCGCCAGCGAAATGATCGGCGCGGTGCGGGGCATTGACCCCACCACCGGCAACTACTACGACGACACCAAGCGCTACATCGAGGCGTCCAAGATCTTGAGCGCGGAAGACAAGCACCAGATCTACGAAGCCAACACGCGCCGCGTGTTCTCCCGACTCGATTCACGCCTGAAGGCAAAGGGGCTCTGACATGTTTGAACTTGGCGTTGTCTATCGCAACATCACCCGCGCTGACCGCGCAGCCGCTGACGGCCTGGCTGCACTCGGCTCGGCCACCGTGCACGAGGCCATGGGCCGTGTGGGCCTGCTCAAGCCCTATATGCGCCCCATCTACAGCGGCCAGCAGGTCAGCGGCACGGCCGTCACCGTGCTGCTACAGCCTGGCGACAACTGGATGATGCATGTGGCGGCCGAGCAGATCCAGCCCGGCGACATCGTGGTAGCGGCCGTCACCTCGGAGTGCACCGACGGCTACTTTGGCGACCTGCTGGCCACCAGCTTCCAGGCCCGGGGCGCACGCGCGCTCATCATCGACGCCGGTGTGCGCGACGTGAAGACGCTGCAGGAGATGAACTTCCCCGTCTGGAGCCGCGCGATCAGCAGCAAGGGCACCATCAAGGCCACGCTGGGCTCGGTCAACATCCCCGTGGTGTGCGCCGGTGCACTGGTCACCCCGGGCGACGTGATCGTGGCCGACGACGACGGTGTGGTGTGTGTGCCCGCCGCCCGCGCGGCCGAGACCCTGGCCGCCGCGCAAAAGCGCGAGAGCTTTGAGGGCGAGAAGCGCGCCAAGCTCGCCAGCGGCGTGCTGGGCCTGGACATGTACAACATGCGCCCCGGCCTGGAGAAGGCGGGCCTCAAGTACATCGATTGAGCGGTTTTTCAGTCTTTTGGGCTGCAAGCGCTAGTCAATCATGCGCTTGCAGCTATGTAATTAATAGCAAATAGCTTCTTCTTTCCATGCGTTGTTCCGTGTCTCCTGTTTCTCTTTCCCGCCGTGTGGGCCTGGCCGTGGGACTGGCCACAGCCCTGGGCTGTGTGCCCCAGTTCGCCTCGGCGCAGGCGTTTCCGTCCAAGCCCGTGCGCATCATCACGCCCTTCCCCGTGGGCGGTGGCCCGGACGGCGTGGCCCGCCTGGTGGCCGACAAGTTGTCCAAGAGCTGGGGCCAGCCCGTGGTGGTCGAGAACCGCCCCGGTGGCAACGGCTTCATCGCCATCGATGCGTTCAAGCGCGGCGCCAAGGACGGGCATGACCTGATCGTGCTCGACAACGTACACCTGGCCGCATACCCCAGCCTGTTCAAGAAGCTGCCGTACGACACGGCCAAAGACTTCGACACGCTGCTGCCGCTGTTCAAGACCTATTTCTTCTTCACCGTGGCCGCCAACAGCAAATACAAAACCGTGGGCGACATCGTGGCCGACGCCAAGGCCAACCCCGGCAAGCTCAACTACGGCTCCTGGTCCATCGGCAACCCGGTGCACCTGGGCTCCGAGCTGTTTGAAAGCGCCACCGGCACGCAGATGGAGCATGTGCTCTACAAAGAGACGACGCAGCTCTACACCTCGGTCTCCACCGGCGAGCTGTCGTTTGCGCTGGGCAGCGCCGCCACGGCCGGGCCGCTGCAACGTGCGGGCAAGCTGCGCTTTCTGGCCGTCACCGCGCCGCAGCGCCTGGCCAGCTTTCCGGATGTGCCCACCGTGGGCGAATCGGGTGGCCCCAAGGGCTTTGAGGTGACGGGCTGGAACGCCATCGCCGTGCCGCCCGGCCTGCCCGCTGCCGTGACCGACAAGATCCGCAAGGACATCGAGCAGGCCCTGTCCGGCGCCGATGTGCAGGAGAAGTTCAAGAGCTTTGGCTACGAGCCCTTCCCCACAACGCGCGCGCAGTTCGCCCAGTTCGTCAAGGACGAGAGCCAGCGTTTTGGCGACGTGATCAAGAAGGCCAACGTGTCCCTCGACTGACCTGCCCCACCCAGCAACCAAGGACCCACGCCCATGAGCGAATTCACCAAGACCCCCGGCTGGCTGGACTGGTACGCCGGCCCCAGCAAACCCCGCTTCCAGGTGCCCGCAGGCGCTGTGGACGCGCACTGCCATGTGTTCGGCCCCGGGGCAGAGTTCCCCTACGCGCCCGAGCGCAAGTACACGCCCTGCGACGCCAGCAAACACCAGCTGTACGCGCTGCGCGACCACCTGGGCTTTGCGCGCAACGTGGTGGTGCAGGCCACCTGCCACGGTGCGGACAACCGCGCGATGGTGGATGCGCTGGTCCACTCTGGCGGCAAGGCGCGGGGCGTGGCCACCGTCAAGCGCTCGGTCACCGACCAAGAGCTGCAGGCCATGCACGACGCCGGTGTGCGTGGCGTGCGCTTCAACTTCGTCAAGCGCCTGGTGGATTTCACGCCCAAGGACGAGCTGATGGAGATTGCCGCGCGCATCGCCAAGCTCGGCTGGCACGTGGTGATCTACTTCGAGGCCGTGGACCTTCCCGAGCTGTGGGACTTCTTCACTGCCCTGCCCACCACCGTGGTGGTGGACCACATGGGCCGCCCCGATGTGAACAAGCCAGTGGACGGACCGGAGTTTGAGCTGTTCCTGAAGTTCATGCGCCAGCATCCCAATGTGTGGAGCAAGGTGAGCTGCCCCGAGCGCCTCTCCGTGACTGGCCCCAAGGCCCTGAACGGCGAGCAAAATGCCTACACCGACGTGATCCCGTTCGCCCGCAAGGTGGTCGCAGAGTTCCCCGACCGCGTGCTCTGGGGCACCGACTGGCCGCACCCCAACCTCAAGGACCACATGCCCGACGACGGCCTGCTGGTGGACTTCATTCCGCACATCGCCCCCACGGCCGAGCTGCAGCAAAAGCTGCTGGTGGATAACCCCATGCGCCTCTACTGGCCTGAAGAAGTGACAAAGAAAGGCTGATGCCATGCCACTCGACAAACCCTACCTGGACGTGCCCGGCACGACCATCTTCGACGCCGAGCAAAGCCGCAAGGGCTACTGGCTCAACCAGTTCTGCATGAGCCTGATGAAGGCTGGCAACCGCGAGCGTTTCAAGGCCAACGAACGCGCCTACCTCGATGAATGGGCGATGACCGAAGAGCAGAAGCAGGCCGTGCTGGCACGCGACCTGAACTGGTGCATCCGCCTGGGCGGCAACATCTACTTTTTGGCCAAGATCGGCGCCACCGATGGCAAGAGCTTCCAGCAGATGGCGGGCAGCATGACCGGCATGACCGAAGAGGAATACCGCAACATGATGATCAGCGGCGGCCGCTCGGCCAATGGCAACCGCGTGATCGGCGAAGACGGCGACGCACAGGCTCACCGCCAGCCACAAGGCGCTTCCGGCAAGAAAGGAAACTGACCATGGCCAAGATCACCGCCTCCGTGTTCACGTCGCACGTGCCTGCCATTGGCGCTGCGCTGGACCTGGGCAAGACGCAGGAAGACTACTGGAAGCCGCTGTTCGCGGGCTACGACTTCTCCAAGCAATGGATGAAGGACAACAAGCCCGACGTGATCTTCCTGGTCTACAACGACCACGCCACGGCCTTCAGCCTGGAGATGATCCCCACGTTCGCCATCGGCACGGCCGCGCAGTTCCAGCCCGCCGACGAGGGCTGGGGCCCCCGCCCCGTGCCCGTGGTGCAGGGCCACCCCGACCTGGCCGCGCACATTGCCCAGTCGGTCATCCAGCAGGACTTTGACCTCACCATCGTCAACAAGATGGACGTGGACCACGGTCTCACCGTGCCGCTGTCGCTGATGTGCGGCCAGCAAGATCCTAAGACGGGCGCCTGGCCCTGCCCGGTGATCCCGTTCGCCGTCAACGTGGTGCAGTACCCCGTGCCCAGCGGCCGCCGCTGCTACAACCTGGGCCAGGCCATCCGCAAGGCCGTGGAGAGCTACGACGAAGACCTGAACGTGCACATCTGGGGCACGGGCGGCATGAGCCACCAGCTGCAGGGCCCGCGCGCAGGTCTCATCAACAAGGAGTTTGACAACGTCTTCCTCGACAAGCTCATCAACGACCCCGAGGCCGCCGCCAGCATCCCGCACATCGACTATGTACGCGAAGCCGGCAGCGAAGGCATTGAACTCGTGATGTGGCTCATCGCCCGCGGCGCCATGGCCGATGTGGCCGGTGGCAAGCCGCCCAAGCTGGCGCACCGCTTCTACCATGTGCCCGCGTCCAACACCGCCGTGGGCCACCTGATTCTTGAGAACACCTAAAAAACACGCCAAAGGACACACACCATGACCATCAAAGTCGCACTCGCCGGCGCTGGCGCCTTCGGCATCAAGCACCTGGACGGCATCAAGAACATTGACGGCGTTGAAGTCGTCTCCCTCATCAGCCGCGACCTGGCCAAGACCCAGGAAGTGGCCGACAAGTACGGCATCAAGCATGTCACCACCGACCTGGCCGACAGCTTGGCGATCAAGGAGGTGGACGCCGTGATCCTGTGCACGCCCACGCAGATGCACGCCAGCCAGACCCTCGCCTGCCTGGAAGCGGGCAAGCATGTACAGGTCGAGATCCCGCTGTGCGACGTGCTGGCCGATGGCGAGAAGGTCATCGCCCTGCAAAAGCAGACCGGCCTGGTGGCCATGTGTGGCCACACCCGCCGCTTCAACCCCAGCCACCAGTACGTGCACAAGAAGATCACGGCAGGCGAGTTCAACATCCAGCAGATGGATGTGCAGACCTACTTCTTCCGCCGCACCAACATGAACGCGCTGGGCCAGGCCCGCAGCTGGACGGACCACCTGCTGTGGCACCACGCTGCCCACACGGTGGACCTGTTCGCCTACCAGGCCGGCAGCCCCATCGTGAAGGCCAACGCCATCCAGGGCCCTATCCACCCCACGCTGGGCATTGCGATGGACATGAGCATCCAGCTCAAGGCCGCCAACGGTGCCATCTGCACGCTGTCGCTCTCGTTCAACAACGACGGCCCGCTCGGCACCTTCTTCCGCTACATCGGCGACTCGGCCACGTACATCGCGCGCTACGACGACCTGGTGAATGGCAAGGAAGAGAAGATCGACGTGAGCAAGGTCGATGTGAGCATGAACGGCATCGAGCTGCAGGACCGCGAGTTCTTCGCCGCCATCCGCGAAGGCCGCGAGCCCAACGCCAGCGTGGCACAGGTGCTGCCGTGCTACCAGGTGCTGCACGACCTGGAGCTGCAGCTCAACGCAGGCTGATTGCAAGCCCAATTGGCTGCTGGCGCTTTTATATCAAGCGCCAGCAGCTATGCATTTGATAGTTAGGGGTGCCTGGCATCACTCCTTCAATGCCGCCTTGTGCTCGATGATGCGCGAGACCAGACCATAGTCCACGGCCTCTTCGGCCGACAGCCAGCGGTCGCGCTCGATGTCTGCCAGCACCACCTCCAGCGGCTTGCCGGTCTGCCGAGCGATGGTGGCTGCAATCCGCTCACGCGCTTTCACCATCTCGCGCGCCTGGATGGCGAT
>NZ_QAIM01000342.1:0-1682 GCF_003061035.1 Acidovorax sp. HMWF018 | reverse complement strand
CCGCCGCTCGCGTGGCGCCGCCAAGTACAGGTGCGTGGCCGCGCTGCCCACCCAGCCGGTGCCAATCATGTTCACCGGCGCTGTGATGAAGCGCACCAGGTCGTGGATCGTGTCGCCCGACTCCAGGTGCCCGCCGGGCGAGCTCACCAGCATGTCGATGGGCTCGGCACTCTCGGCATCCAGCGCAATCAGCCGCCGCGCCACATCGGCGGCCAGGGTGTCGGTGATGGTGCCAAAGACCAGCAGAGTGCGGGCCTTGAAGGCTTTTTCTTCCAGGTAAGACGTGCGCGGTTCGGCGCCTTGGGTAGGGGCTGAAGCGGGTGTGGTTGTATCTGGCGTGTCCATAGGGCAAGTCCTTGCGAGTGATAGGACTGCCTTGACGAACGAGACACGCCGGGCGTGACATTTCTCTGCGCTTGCATATCCAGGCCAGCGCTGCATGGCGGACCCACTGGCCCGCACTGCACCCTTTGGACTGTTCAGCCTGCGGCCACGCGTTGCCCCGGCGCAATGGTGGGCGGCGCCGCATTCAGCGTCTCGATCGCAAAGCCCGCCGCCGCCTTGTAGCGGGCCATGAAGCCCTCGCGTTCCTCGCGCGGCAGCACGTCGTCGATGTGGTCGAACACCCCGCCGCAGCGCTCGTCCACCAGCCCCAGCAGACCAAACGGGCCGGAGCCCCGGTTGCGCAGCACCAGCGCAGAGATGTCCTTGCACAGCTTGTCGTCATAGGCACGCAGCGCCTGCGGGCCCACACCGTGCGCGATGAGCTGCGCCCCCAGCACGCGCGCATCCACGATGGCCTGGCTGGCACCGTTGGAGCCCACGGGGTACATCACATGCGCCGCGTCGCCCAGCAGCGCCACGCGGCCGTCTACCCAGGTGGGCACGGGGTCGCGGTCGATCATGGGGTACTCAAAAATGTCCTTGGCGCCGCGCAGCATGGCAGGCACGTCCAGCCAGCTGTAGTTCCAGCCCTCGAAGTGGTGGATGAACTCCTCCAGTGCCACGCGCCGGTTCCAGTCGCCCTGCTGCCAGCCGCCCTGGTTGTCGACCGTGATCTCGGCGATCCAGTTGATGGTGGCCAGGCCTGTGGCCGGGTCGGGCGGGGTGATGGGGTAGAACACCACACGGTGCCGCAGCGAGCCCACGCCCACAAACGACGCGCCCGTGCGCACCGGCACCCCCGGCGTGGTGCCGCGCCACATGATGGCACCGCCCCACTGGATGGGCGGCTGCGTGGGGTGCATCTGCGCCCGCACGGCCGAGTGCAGGCCGTCGGCGGCAATCAGCAGCGAGCCAGCTACCTCACGCTTCTCTCCGTCGCGTGTCTCGACAATGGCGGTGACGCCGTTTGCATCCTGCCGGTAGCCCACCACCCGCTGCCCCAGCTGCACTGCGTCGGTTCCCAGGCGCTCTCGCACCGCGTTGAACAGCATCATCTGCAGCTGCCCCCGGTGCACCGAATACTGGGGCCAGTGGTAGCCCGCCTCCAGCCCGCGTGGCTCGGCGTACACCTCGTTGCCGTTGCGACCCACCAGCGCCCATTCGCGCGCCTGCAGGCCAATCGTGTCCAGCACCTCGTTGCTAAACCCCAGGTCGTGCAGTTCTCGCACGGCGTTGGGCTGCAGGTTGATGCCCACGCCCAGCGGCTGCAGCTCGGGCACTGTTTCAAAGACGATGCA
>NZ_QAIM01000341.1:0-1779 GCF_003061035.1 Acidovorax sp. HMWF018 | reverse complement strand
ATGGTCATCGTGTCCATTCATATAAGTAGCATTGGCAATTTTGGGATCATTGAATCCAACCTTTTTTACCATGCCAGTCTGCCAAATTAAATTTACCAACCTTTGCGTCGCGGCTTGGTCGTAGTCTTTGCTAGACCAGCGGACGGGCTGCTTCAGCCCATCCTTGCGAATGGGACGAATATCGACCTCCAGACCGCTTCTGTGGCTAGCATGCGGTGGAAATTTTTTTCCTTCGGCCAAACTGATGTTACCAATGCCGATTTTTCGCTCTTCTGTGATGCTCCAGCCATGCTCAAGTTTGAAAATGAAATTCAGCATTTGCACATGGGCATATTGCCCTCTTCCACCGAAAGGAGTTCCATAGGTGTAATAGCCAGATTCCTCCGGCATTTGAGGCAGCATGAAAAATCCACGTTTATCCTGAGGTACTGGTGAAGAATCTGTCATTTATACAACTCCCTTTTGCGAGCGATTGTATGAATGCGCTCTTTAAATCAGATAACTGTTTCCAACTCTTACAGCGCACACTATGGGTGCTGTAGGCTGGGACCAACAGACATGCCTCTTTCGCTTCACGAACAATTCCATCGGACCAAGGTGCGTCTTATGGGGCCCTCGAAGAGCGATGAATCGGCGCATGCAGCGCCATCAACCCCGCCACCCATTCAATGAACACCCGCACCTTGGCGCTCACATGCCGTTGGGGTGGGTAGGCCACGTACAGCGGCATCGGCTCCAGCGTCCAGTCCTGCAGCAGGGGCACCAGCTCGCCAGCCGCCACGTGGGGGCAGGCCATGTAGTCGGGCAACCAGAGCACGCCCAGGCCCGCCAGGCCTGCGGCCAGGTAGGCGTTGCCGTCGTCCACAGCGCAGATGTCGTGGCCTTGGGCGTGCACATGTTCGGTGCCGCGGCGCATCTCGAAAGGCAGAGGCTGGCCGGTGCGCGCCCACAAAAAACCCACGGTGCGGTGGTGCGGTCCTTCCAGCGCCTGCGGGTGCTCGGGCGTGCCCGCGCGCTGCAGGTAGCTGGGGGCGGCATACACGCGCAGTTGCAGGTCGCCCACATGGCGTGCGACGAGCGCCGGGTTGGTGAGGGCGCCGCCGCGCACCACGCAGTCCACGTTGTCGCCCACCATGTCCACGGGGCGGTCGCTCACGCCCATGTGCAGGAGGATGTCGGGGTATTGCGCGTGGAACGCGGGCAGCGCGGGGATGAGGACCAGGCGCGCCAAGGGGCTGGGCACGTCCACCCGCAGGCGGCCCCGGGGCGCGGCGGCGGCGGTGGAAACGCTGGCATCGGCATCGTCCAGGTCGGCCAGCAGGCGCACCACACGCTCGTAGTAGGCAGCACCATCGGGCGTGACCTGCACGCGCCGGGTGGTGCGGTGCAGGAGCTTCACGCGCAGGCGCGCTTCGAGCTGCTGCACCAGCTGCGTGACGGTGGTGCGGCTCAGGTGCAGGGTGAGGGCAGCCTTGGTGAAGCTGCCGGATTCCACAACGCGGGCAAAGGCCTGCAGAGCGTCAAAACGGTCCATGGCGTACAGGTAGTTGAGGCGTGCCGAAGGGGCGGCGTGCCCGCCATTGTTTGGCGATCAGGAACAGTGGTGCACAGATTAGCCGGTTTATCGGAACAACGCGCGCTTCTACAGTGCCTTCATCGCAATCATCTGCCCTGCAGAACGAAAGGAATCCCATGCCCCACCGTGATGTTGTCTTCCCCGCAGGCCGCCAGGCGCTGTACGAGCGCAACCGCTATTCGCCCGCCGTGCGCGCCAACGGC
>NZ_QAIM01000340.1:0-4108 GCF_003061035.1 Acidovorax sp. HMWF018 | reverse complement strand
GCCCCACCATGTCCCTTCGCATCGTCCGCCTTGGCACCCCGCGCGCCGCCGGGGAAGGCACCCGCATTGGCACCGTGCGCCGCCCGCCGCGTGGCGTGCCCAAGGCCGAGTTCGCCAGCCGCGACTACTACGACGTGTGGTACCCCCTGCTATCCCCCAGCGCCGACCTCATGGCCCAGGGCCAGCAGGTGCCTACTGGCCAAGAAGGCGACAAGGCCTGGGAGGCTTTCGCTAAACAGTTCCGCAAAGAACTGGCCCAGCCCGAGGCCAGCCGCACGCTGGATTTGCTGGCCGCGCTGTCGCACCACAGCGCAATGTCGCTGGGCTGCTACTGCGAGGACGAAGCGCGCTGCCACCGGTCGGTGCTCCGCGCTGAGCTGGCGGGCCGCGGAGCAGACATCACCGATTGATTTCAGATATTTTTGGGCTCAAGCGCTAGATGAATATGCGCTGGTAGCTATCAAATTCATACCAAATCCGAACCCTTTTTCTTTCACCATCACAACGACATCCAGGAGCAACACACCATGAAAATCGCATTCATCGGCCTCGGCAACATGGGCGGCCCCATGGCACACAACCTGCACAAGGCAGGCCACGAAGTGCGCGCGTTCGACCTCTCGCAACCCGCCCGCGACAAGCTGGCCGCAGACGGCGTGCCCATCGCCACCGATGCCAAGGCGGCAGTCGCAGGCGCCGAAGTCGTCATCAGCATGCTGCCCGCGAGCCAGCATGTGGAAGGCTTGTTCCTCGGCGCGGGCGAGCTGCTGGCCCAGCTGCCTGCGGGCACGCTGATCATCGACTGCTCCACCATCGCAGCCGCCACCTCCCGCAAGGTGGCCGAGGCCGCCAAGGCCAAGGGCGTGGCCTTCATCGACGCCCCCGTGTCGGGCGGCACCGGCGGCGCCATTGCAGGCACCCTCACCTTCATGGTGGGCGGCGATGCGGCCGACCTGGAACGCGCCCGCCCCGTGCTCGAAAAAATGGGCGCCAACATCTTCCACGCTGGCAGCGTGGGCGCAGGCCAGACCGCCAAGATCTGCAACAACATGCTGCTGGGCATCCTGATGGCCGGCACCAGCGAAGCCATTGCCCTGGGCGTCGCCAACGGCCTGGACCCCAAGGTGCTGAGCGAAATCATGCGCCGCAGCTCGGGCGGCAACTGGGCGCTGGAGAAGTACAACCCCTTCCCCGGCGTGATGGAAACCGCGCCCGCCAGCAAGGGTTACGCGGGTGGCTTTGGCACGGACTTGATGCTCAAGGACCTAGGGCTGGCGCAGGAGAACGCGATGGCGGTGAAGGCGGCCACGCCGCTGGGGGGCATGGCGCGCAATCTGTATGCGGCGCACAGCCTGGCGGGGCATGGGGGGCTGGATTTTTCCAGCATTATTAAGATAGTGCAGAAAGTTAGTTAATCAAACATCCAAACCAGGAAAAACGCCAGCAAATGCTGGCGTTTTTATTTTAAATGACTGCATTGGAGAACACTGCTTAATGCGCTCGACAAGGCATCTGCATTGTAGCGACTACCCCATGGCCATAAGAAACTGGCGGGTTATCAAAATATAATATCAGAACAGCAATCTGCGCTGCCATTATTTTTGAGCAAGAGCCGAGTCTTTTTCAAACATCTTGAAGAATGTGAAATATTTTGTCGATTCAATTTCCTCATTATGAGAAAGTGCTCTTGCGTAAAATTTTTCATGATACATTGCCGGTTCAGTCCCACGCACAGCCTTAAAGAGGCAGATCTCTTTTGCCCCATAGCTAAAAGTGACCAAGTTTGCCTTGATCTGCGCCTTGAATTCGTCGGATATAGGCTCCTTATCTATCTGCTGAATTATTTTTTGCTCAAGTTGGCTTAAATCCCCATGATACATTTTCGCTTCTTCATCTATGCCAGTTATGAAAAAGGTTTTGTATCTGACACTCGTGGATCCAAAATGGGTGTCGTGTATTAATGCATCTGATTCTTTGTCAGCAACACCCACGATGACGTAACATTCCCCCGGCTTGGTGTTCGTCATCGCAGTAAGAGTCTTTACGATTTTACTGACCACCTTTGGCAAAAACGGGCTCTGCGCGCCAGTTATCTGACAAAATCCCATCTTAAAATCATAACAGACCTGCTCCGTCCTGGATTCATTGAGAATATTCTCAAGATTTTCCACCCAACCACTTAAATTACGATCAATGCCAACCTTTGGTGCAAAATTTTTCCTGATAACACCCAGGACTGCATTAGAAAGAGCCTCTCTTTCTTGAGCGGTCCACTTTTGATCTGAATTTAGTGATGTGAGGTGTGCATCAAAGATGCCTTCAAGAGAGGACTGCAAATTCTCATAATTAGCTATTTTTAGATTTTCTTGAATTATAGCCTTGTGCATAGCAATGAATATCACTTGATAGACTTGCGTCACCTTATTTGGCTTACCTTTAAAAACAAGGCTTTTAAAATTTTGATCGCGACATTCAATTGTTTTTTTCAACTCCTCAAAAACGTGCTTAAAATGTCGAAGTAGCGTCTCCTTGCCTAATTTATTGATTTGCCTCGCAAGCTGTTCCGCTTCATTTGTTTGGCTGTCATATATCTCATCCAAGTAATGAGAGGTAGTTTGGGCGCCGACGCAATCCGCAATATATGAAAGCAGGTGCGCAACCAGCTCTTCATCACGGGACATTCTGATATTGTCTTGCGTTATTATTCCGTGCTTCGCCCAAAATATATCAGTCAAATTTATCCCATAAGCAAGCCCTCTGTTGCTTAGACTAATACTTCTCATATTCCGAAGATCAACGAAATTTGAGTGAGAGCTGTCCTTTCTGATATATATTGCCGCTTCATTTATGGATTCTGGAATTAATCCAAGCGAGCCGGCTTGGCGAACATCTTGCTTTGAAAGAGTCCTGCCGCCCGTATTTATTCTTCGAAAGCTCTCATCGAGCTTTAAGGGCTCGCTCTCATCAAAAATTGAGAAGGGCACCGGATAATCAAGTATTTTTGCACACTCGTCGATAGGCAATGCCGGCTCCTTCTGAATTAGTTCTCCGGAGTCCTTTTTTGCTTTCGTCTGAGCAATGGCCTCTAAATTGAAGTAATGCGACGAAACCGAAAACTCACCTTCAATAAATGACGTTACCGCATTCAATCTTTGCATTCCATCCAATACTTCTAGTGCATTGCTGTCGTCCGCTTTTTTATAGTTTGCACCTAATATCATGGGTATAGGGTACCCATTAAGAATAGAATCGATAAATTTCGCTTTCTCATCAATACTCCAAACAAGTTTTCGCTGATACCTTCGATTGATCAAATAATAACCAAGCAAGTACTGCGAGTAAATATTTTGAACCGTAATACCCTTGATACTCAAATTTGCCTGCATTATTTCTCCGCAAAATATTTATTTATTAAAATAGTTAACGTAACGTTAACTAAAGGTCAGCATATTGACGAAGCCCATAGGAAGAAATTTTGAGTATTGGGCGGATCTTTGTCCGCCTAATATCATTTTTCCTGCCTAGTACACCTCCATACAGCGCGAGATTTTTCACCAAAGGGCTGTAGGTATGCATTGTCTGCGCTATGCGCAGGCATGCAAGGGAGCCTGGAGCACATCATGCGGCGTGTGGAAGCGTTGCCGCCTAGTGCCCGGCGGAAGGGTTCCTGGCCATACCTACGGAGTCACGGAGGTTGCAACTTCACGTTCGCTGCCCATTTGGACTGTTCCCTGAAAAAGGCCAAAAGCCCCATCTTCTGCGGCGTTGGGTGGCGTTGCTTCAACTCCCGACGAGACCCGTTCAGTAAGCTGCCACCCGCAGTTGAGTATGATTCGCATCCCGTCATGCTGCGCCGCACCATCCCCGCCCTGCCTTTCCACATCGTGCTTCTGCTGGTGGCGTTGTTCAACGCGCTGGCGGGCGCGCCCTTGCATGAGGCGCGGCACATCCAAGAGCTGGTGGGCAGAACCACGGCCTCGGCAACCGCAGTCGATGTGGATGCGTTGGCAACCAGCTCCGCAGCCAGCGACGAGCACAGCGAAGAGACACACACCCCCTGCGCCTGGTGCCTAACCCACGCACTGGAGGCGGGGCTGGCGCATGCACC
>NZ_QAIM01000339.1:17601-26261 GCF_003061035.1 Acidovorax sp. HMWF018 | reverse complement strand
GGTCACATGCCGCAGCTGCGCTGACCGGCTGAAGCTGCGGGTTTCCGCAAGACTGACGAAATCTTCAAGCCACTTGGTTTCCATCGGTGCATTATCCGCGCGCGGGCTACACCGTGCTGGCCGCTGGCATGAGGGTTTACACAGTGCTGACGCGGCGCACCAATGGTGTGCATGCATAGCAACCCATCGCATAATAGAAAGCGGCGCCTACAGCGCTCAGCGTCGAGGCCCCTGGTGCACAACACTGCCGGGCAGGGCGACCCGCATGCTCCCGTGTTTGTTCTCCTCCTTCCCCTGCCCCATGTCCTCCTCCTCCCCCCAAGGGCCTGCGACCGACGCACTGCCCGGCGCCGCGAGTCCCGAGGCCGAGCCCCGCTCGCTGCGCCTTGAAGACTGGCTCACCGTCATCGTCATGGCGGCCCTCGCACTCATCACCTTTGCCAACGTGCTGGTGCGTTACTTCACCAACTCCTCGTTCGCCTGGACCGAAGAAATCTCGGTGTTCCTGATGATCGCGCTGGCGCTCATCGCAGGCTCAGCCGCCGTGGCACGTGACCAGCACATCCGCATCGAGTACTTTGCCGAGGGCGGCTCTGCCCTGCGCAGCAAGCGCCTGTCCATGCTGGGCGCGGCCACTGTGGCCCTGCTGTTTGGCGTCATCGCCGTTCTGAGCGTGCGCGTGGTGTGGGACGACTACAGCTTTGGCGAAACCTCCCCCGGCATCGGCGTGCCGCAGTGGTGGTATTCGATCTGGCTGCCCGTGTTCTCGGCGCTCATCACGGCACGCGCCATCGGGCTGTTCATCCGCCGCAGCCGCGGCGCGGTCAGCGATGCCGCCCCGGCGCACAAGGATGCGCAACCATGATCGCCACGCTGCTGTTTGTGGCCTTTCTGGGCCTGATGTTTGTGGGCGTGCCGATTGGCGCCGCGCTGGGCCTGGCCGGAGCCGCCGCCATTGCGCTGGCTAACGCCGACAGCCAGTGGTTCGGCCTGCTGGCCGTGCCGCAGAACTTCTACGCCGGGCTGGGCAAATACCCGCTGCTGGCCATCCCCATGTTCGTGCTGGTGGGCTCCATCTTCGACCGCTCGGGCGTGGCGCTGCGCCTCGTGAACTTTGCCGTGGCCATCGTCGGGCGTGGCCCGGGCATGCTGCCGCTGGTGGCCATTGCGGTGGCCATGTTCCTGGGCGGCATCTCGGGCTCGGGCCCGGCCAATGCCGCCGCTGTGGGCGGGGTGATGATCGCGGCCATGTCGCGCGCGGGCTACCCGCCCTCGTTCTCGGCCAGCGTGGTGGGGGCCGCTGCGGCCACGGACATCCTGATCCCGCCCTCGGTCGCGTTCATCATCTACTCGGTGCTGGTGCCCGGCGCCTCGGTGCCCGCGCTGTTTGCGGCTGGCATGATCCCCGGCATCCTGGCAGGCGTGGCGCTCATCGTGCCCGCCGTGTGGATGGCGCGCAAGCACAAGATGGGCGCGCTCGAAGCCACCATGCCCCGCCCCCCATTCTGGAAGAGCCTGCGTGAGGCCACCTGGGGCCTGGCCGCGCCGGTGCTGATCCTGGGCGGCATGCGGGCCGGTTGGTTCACGCCGACGGAAGCCGCCGTGGTCGCGGTGTTCTACGGCCTGTTCGTGGGCATGGTGATCCACCGCACGATCAAGGTGCGCGATCTGTTCCCCATCTTGCGCGAATCGGGCGAGCTGTCCGCCGTGATCCTCATCGTGGTGTCGCTCGCGGGCATCTTTGCGTATTCGCTGTCCACACTGGGCGTGATCGACCCGGTGGCCAACGCCATCGTGAACTCGGGCCTGGGCGAGTACGGCGTGCTGGCACTGCTCATCGTGCTGCTGATCACGGTGGGCATGTTCCTTGACGGCATCTCGATCTTCCTGATCTTCGTACCGCTACTCTTGCCCATCATGCAGCACTACAAATGGGACCCGGTCTGGTTCGGCGTGATCCTTACCCTGAAGGTCGCTCTGGGCCAATTCACCCCCCCGCTGGCCGTGAACCTGATGGTGTCTTGCCGCATTGCCGGTGTGCGCATGGAATCGACCGTGCGATGGGTGGGCTGGATGCTGTTCGCCATGTTCCTCGTGATGGTGGCCGTGATCGCCTTCCCGCAACTGGCCCTGTGGCTGCCCGCCAAACTGGGCTACTGACCCCTTAACGACGAATTTCTAACCAGGAGACTGAAACAATGAAACTGCGCACCTTCCTCACTTCCGCCGTGGCCGCTGCCGCCGCCCTGGCGTTCACCGCCCCGGCCGCCATCGCGCAGACCGCGTACAAGAGCGAGTACCGCATGTCGCTGGTGCTGGGCACGGCCTTTCCCTGGGGCAAGGGCGGCGAGCTGTGGGCCAACAAGGTGCGCGAGCGCACCCAGGGCCGCATCAACATCAAGCTCTACCCCGGCGTGTCGCTGATCCAGGGCGACCAGACGCGCGAGTTCAGCGCCCTGCGCCAGGGCGTGATCGACATGGCCGTGGGCTCCACCATCAACTGGTCGCCCCAGGTCAAGCAGCTCAACCTGTTCTCGCTGCCCTTCCTGTTCCCCGACTACGCTGCCGTCGATGCAGTGACGCAAGGCGACGTGGGCAAGCAGATTTTCCAGACGCTGGACAAAGCAGGTGTCATGCCGCTGGCCTGGGGTGAAAACGGATCCAGAGAAGTCTCTAATTCCAAACGCCCAATCAAAACGCCGGACGATTTGAAAGGGATGAAGATTCGGATTACCGGCTCTCCACTGTTTATTGATACCTTTACAGCGCTAGGTGCCAACCCCACACAAATGAGCTGGGCAGATGCACAGCCGGCCTTTGCCAGTGGTGCTGTAGATGGCCAAGAAAATCCACTTGCTGTCTATCAGGCCGCTAAGCTGCATACCGTGGCCCAAAAGCACATCACCATCTGGGGGTATGTGGTGGACCCGCTGGTCTTTGTGGTGAACAAGGACATCTGGAAGAGCTGGACCCCCGCTGATCGAGAGATCGTGAAGCAGGCGGCAATTGAGGCGGGCAAGGAACAGATCGCTATTGCCCGCAAAGGCGTGGTCGAGGCCGACAAGCCCCTGCTCAAGGAAATCGCCGCCAACGGCGTGACCGTCACGCAGCTGTCAGCCGCTGAGCGCGACGCGTTCGTGAAGGCCACGCGCCCCGTGTACGAAAAGTGGAAGGGCCAGATCGGCGCCGACCTCGTGGGCTCTGCCGAGAAGGCCATTGCTGCACGCAAGAAATGACCCTTGAGTGGGCCCGTCCGTCACCGGTGCGAGCAGTCGCCCGGTACATGCCAAAGCCCCGCCATGGCGGGGCTTTTTGCTGGGTAGACCGGAAAACGGGCCCTGGTGCTGCATCCGCCATGAAACTATTAATTTGATAGCAACACAAGCATATTGCACTAGCGCTACCGGCCACTTTCACTTCAAACCATCGGGAACTGGGTGCTTGACCGCGTTTTTGCGCAGCTTGTGCTCCACTGCCTCCGCCAGGTCCACGCCCGCATGGTCCGCGAGCTGCAGCAGGTACAGCAGCACGTCGGCCACCTCATCGGCAATGGGCTCCTTCAGCGCCGGGTCCTCACGCACGGCGAGCGACTGTTCCGGCGTCATCCACTGGAAGATCTCGGCCAGCTCGGCCGCCTCGACCATCAGCGCCATCGCCAGGTTCTTGGGGGTGTGGAACGGCTGCCACTGCCGCTCCGCCGCAAACGCGCGCAACCGGGTCTGCAGCGCCGTCAGATCGACAGACATTCCATTGCTCCTGATTCAATAGCTAACAACGCATATTCCACTAGCGCTATCGACCTGCACGGCCCCAAACCGGTCACACCGGCGTGACCGGCGCCTCACCCGCCAGATGGCGCCGGGCGTTCTCCATGAACCGGTCCACCGAGGCCTGCACCGCCTCGGGCGACCAGCCCGCCACATGGGGCGTGAGCACCACGTTGTCCAGGTCCAGCAGCTCGGCCGGAGGGGCGGGCTCGCTCTCGTACACATCCAGCCCTGCGGCGGCAATACGGCCGTCGCGCAGCGCTGCGGCCAGGGCGGTGGTGTCGATCACGCTGCCGCGTGCGATGTTGACCACCACGCCCCGCGCGCCGAGCGCCGTCAGCACGTCTGCGTTGACCAGGTGCCTGGTGCCCGCGCCGCCCGGCGTGGCGACCACGAGGAAGTCCGCCCATTCGGCCAGCGCGGTGACATCGGCAAAGTAGCGGTAAGGCACATCGGTGCGTGCACTGCGGTTGTGGTAGCCCACCTCGATCTCGAAGCCCAGCGCGCGCTGGGCAATCTTCTTGCCGATGGTGCCCAGGCCGATGATGCCCAGCCGCTTGTGCGACACGTTGGGCGGCAGCGGCAAGGCCGTGCGCCAGATGCCGGCGCGGGTGGCCTTGTCCAGCGGCAGGATGCGGCGCTGCGCCGCGATCAGCAGGCCCCAAGTGTGGTCGGCCACGCAGTCGTCGTTGGTGCCTGCACCGGTGGCCACCACAATGCCGCGCGCCTTGGCATGGGCCACCGCCACGTTCTCGTAGCCTGCGCCCAGTGCGCAGATGAGTGTGAGCGCGGGCAGCGCATCGATCTGCGCCGGGCTCAGGCCCACCGCACCGATGGTGAGCACCACACGCACGCGGCTGCCGTGCTGCGCGATGGCGGTGGCGGCCTGCGGTGCATCGGGGGCGTAGATCACTTCAAAGGTCTGGGCCATCTGGGCGATGTGCTCTTCAGACAAAAACATGAGGGCGAGAAGGACGGGCTTCATGGATTACAAATCGCGAAACAAATAAAAGAGAGAGGGATGCCGCTCAGGCGGCAGCATCGCTTTGCTGGAGCGACCACATGCTGGCGTAGCGGCCGCCGAGGGCCAGCAGCTGCGCGTGCGTGCCGCGCTCGATGATGCGGCCCGTGTCCATGACCAGGATCTCGTGCGCGTCCACCACCGTGGACAGGCGGTGGGCAATCACCAGCGTGGTCTTGTTCTGCGCCACGCCCTGCAGCTCGGCCTGGATGGCGCGCTCGTTGGCGGAGTCCAGCGCGCTGGTGGCTTCGTCAAAGATCAGGATGGGCGGGTTCTTGAGCAAGGTGCGGGCAATCGCCACGCGCTGCTTTTCACCGCCCGAAAGCTTGAGCCCCCGCTCGCCGACCATGGTGGCGTAGCCCTTGGGTGTGCTGGCGATGAAGTCGTGGATGCGCGCGGCGCGGGCGGCGGATTCGATCTCGTCCTGCGTGGCGCCAGGGCGGCCATAGGCGATGTTGTAGGCCACGGTATCGTTGAACAGCACCGTGTCTTGCGGCACGATGCCAATGGCCTGGCGCACGCTGGCCTGCGTCACGCTGCGGATCTCCTGCCCCGCAATGGTGATGCGCCCCTGCTGGATGTCGTAGAAGCGGAACAGCAGCCGCGCCAGCGTGCTCTTGCCCGATCCCGAGGGCCCCACCACCGCCACCGTCTTGCCCGCCGGGATCTCGAAACTGATGCCTTGCAAGATGGTGCGCCCGCCCTTGGCGTCATAGGCAAACACCACGTCCTCGAAACGCACGGTGGGCTGGTCCAGCCCCGCCAGCGGCTGGGCGCCAGGGGCGTCAGCCACCTCGCGCTCCTTGTCCATCAGCGTGAACATCTTGTCCAGGTCGGTCAGGCTCTGCTTGATCTCGCGGTAGATCACGCCCAGAAAGTTGAGCGGGATGTACAGCTGGATCATGAAGGCATTGACCATGACCAGGTCGCCCAGCGTCATGCGGCCATCGACCACGCCCTGCGTGGCGCGCCAGAGCATGGCCACCAGGCCCACAGCAATGATGAGCTGCTGGCCGGTGTTGAGCAGCGACAGCGTGGTCTGGCTTTTCAGCCGCGCGCGGCGCAGGCGCTCCAGGCTTTCGTCATAGCGGCGGGCCTCGAAGCCTTCGTTGTTGAAGTACTTCACCGTCTCGTAGTTGAGCAGCGAATCCACGGCCTTGGAATGCGCGGCCGAGTCGAACTCATTGGCCTCGCGGCGGAACTGGGTGCGCCACTCGGTCACCAGCACCGTGAAGAGGATGTACAGCGCCAGCGCCGCCAGCGTGATCCACGCGAACCAGGCGTCGAACTTGATGGCAAGCACCGACAGCACCAGCACCACCTCGACCAGGGTGGCAACCACGTTGAACAGCGTGAACGAGATCAGCGACTCGATGCCGCGCACACCGCGCTCGATGTCACGCGTCATGCCACCCGTCTGGCGCTCCAGGTGAAACCGCAGGCTCAGGGCGTGCAGGTGCTCAAAGGTCTGCAGCGCAATCGAGCGCGCTGCGCCCTGCGTGGCTTTGGCAAACACCAGCTCGCGCAGCTCGGTGAACAGCGAGGTGGACAGCCGCAGCGCGCCGTAGGCCACCAGCAGCCCCACCGGCACCACCAGCAGCGCGGCGGGGTCGCCCGGCTTCAGGCTCATGGCATCGACCAGCGTCTTGAGCAGGATGGGCACGCCCACGTTGGCGAACTTGGCGCCCACCATGAAGACGATGGCGGCTATCACGCGCCATTTGTATTGCCACAGGTAGGGCAGCAATCGGTGCAGGGTGACCCAGTCCGACTGGACCGGTGCGGGACTGGCGGCCATGCCACTGGCGGTGGCACCGGGCGCGTTGGCGGCGGCAGGGGGGGAGGTTTCGCCGTGGTGGCGCATGGGGGACAATTCCGGTTGTTGTTTTTACCGACCTGGCTGATGCCCAGGTGGCTTTTTCAGGGCGCGAGGCCTTGTGAAACCACCGGTTTCCCCAAGGATTGGCTCAGCCCCAACCGAGATTGTGCCCATGTCTGCCGTTTTCAGCCCACCACCCGCCGCATTGCCCACCGACAAGGAGCTGGTGCTCAAGGTCATCCCCATGCCCGCCGACACCAACGGCAATGGCGACATCTTTGGCGGATGGGTGATGGCGCAGGTCGACCTGGCGGGCTCCGTGCTGCCCGCGCGCTACATCCAGGGCCGCATGGCCACGGTGGCGGTCAATGAATTCATCTTCAAGCAGCCCGTGCGCGTGGGCGACATCCTGTCGTTCTTCTCGGCCATCACGCGCGTCGGCAACACCTCGGTCACCGTGGAGGTGGAGGTGTATGCCGAGCGTTTTTCTGCCCAGGGGCAGTATGTGAAAGTGACGGAGGCGCGACTGACCTATGTGGCCATCGACCACCAGGGCAGGCCGCGCCCGGTGCCCAAGCACAACGCGCCTGCGTGAGCCACCGAACGGAATCGAACGGACTGACCGCGCCTATCGCGGCGCGGCTGTGAATGCAGATCAGGCTGCCAGCGCGGCTGGCTCAGCCCTCAAGGGGGCTGCTGCCCGCTGTGTGCTGCTGGACGACGATGCGGAAAAACCGGCCTCGATCTCTCCCGCCAGCTGTCCACCCTCTTCCACCACCAGCTTGCCGTAGCGGATCTTGCCGTTGACCTTGCCGGTGCTGTAGATCACCAGCTTTTGCCGCACGGTGAGCGTGCCGTTGAACTCGCCGTGGATCTCGGCAATGTCGATCTCAGCCGAGCCCTTGAAGGCGCCGTGCTCCGAGATCTGGATCACGCGCGAATCCATCGTGGCCTCGACCGTGCCTTCGACCACGAGCGTGTCGCAGTCGGTGATCTCTACGCCCTTGAGCTTGATGTTCGGGCCCACCGTGAGCTTGCTGCCCGAGCTGTCGCTGGCACTGGCCGACTTGGGGGCAGCCGGAGCAGGCGCCGGCTGCGCAGATGCAGCGCTGCTGGACGCCGTGCCGCCCAATACGGAGCCTGAGGTGGTGCTGCTGCGGGGTTGGAACGACTCGGGTTCACGCTTGCCAAAGAAAGGGTTTTGCACGGCCATCAGATCTCCTTGAAAAGAGAGTCATCGTAGGTTTCGTGCCCCGGGAAAGATGCCTTCGTTACGCAAGAACGGTAACCAAACGGTTCTCTCGTAGCATGCGCTTGCAAGGCTTGCGGGATCACACATCCCGCGCACGGCAGCACGCCCGGATCAAGAAACGATGTACGCCGCAGCCCCCGCCGACATGATCTGCCCATCCGGCCCCAGAAACTCCATGCGTGTCGTGGCGACACGCGAGCCCAGCCGCAACACCTGCGCGCGCAGCTCAAAGTGGCTGCCAATGCCCGGGCGCAGGTAGTCGATGCGCAGGTCAATGGTGCCCAGCTTGGCAAAGCGGTGCAGGCGCTGCTCGGGCGGCTCGTCCAGATGTTTGGCGCCAATCGCAGCCATCACGGCCAGGCCGCCCATGGCGTCGAGCCCCGCACTGATCACGCCACCGTGAATACGGTTGTAGGCGTAGTGCCCCACCAGGTCGGGCTTCATGTCAATGCGTCCCACCACGCCGTCAGGCGCCAGGGCGGTGACCTTGAGCCCCAGGACCTGGTTGAACACGATCTTTTCTTCAAAGATGGACTTGAGCCCGGCGATGAACTCGGGCTCAAAAGCCTGTGGCTGGGGGGAAATGGTTTTGCTCATGGTGTGCTGTGTGCGGACCTGCAGCGCGCTGCGCCCACCGGTCCGATGACTCCTGTTTTTATAGCTGCTGGCGCTTGATACACCAGCACCTCGAGGCATTTTGACTTAAAACTGGCCGTGGCGTCCCTGCCCAGCCGCAAACCGCGAGGCGCCACGCAGCGCGTCGGCCAGGCATTCGCGGCCACCCGCCCACTCCTGCAGCAA
>NZ_QAIM01000339.1:1735-17591 GCF_003061035.1 Acidovorax sp. HMWF018 | reverse complement strand
CACCACGCGGTTGCACAGCCCCATGCGCAGGGCTTCGGCAGATTCCACCTTGCGCCCGGTCAGGATCAGGTCGAGCGCGTGTGACAGCCCGACAAGGCGCGGCAGGCGCACGGTGCCGCCATCGATCAGCGGCACGCCAAAACGGCGGCAGAACACGCCCATGTAAGCGTCCTCCGCCATCACGCGCAGGTCGCACCACAGTGCCAGCTCCATACCGCCGGCCACAGCGGCGCCTTCGATCGCCGCAATCACCGGCTTGGACAGATGCAGGCGACTCGGCCCCATGGGCCCAGGCGGGTG
Source organism: Acidovorax sp. HMWF018 (assembly GCF_003061035.1). Classification (NCBI taxonomy): domain Bacteria; kingdom Pseudomonadati; phylum Pseudomonadota; class Betaproteobacteria; order Burkholderiales; family Comamonadaceae; genus Acidovorax; species Acidovorax sp. HMWF018. The sequence continues at coordinate 17,291 of NZ_QAIM01000339.1, read as the reverse complement.
GACCGCATCGGCCGTGAAGTCCAGCGTCTCTGCGAGCGCCTCGGGCGTGACGCCGTCGGCCAGCAGACGCGCGCCCGACTGCAGATCCCAGCCCGCACAAAAATGCCCGCCAGCGCCCTGGAACACCGCCACATTGGCGCTTTCATCGCGCTCAAAGGCCAGAAAGGCCGCATGCAGTGCGCGGGCGGCGTCGGCATCCACCGCGTTGCGCACATCAGGCCGGCGCAATGTCACCAGCGTGACACCGCCTTGCGTTTCAACCTCTACGGACATGCGGCTCTCCTGTGGTCCGGTGCTCAGAACCTGTTCACCCACCCGACGTTACTCCTATTGCGCAGGGTGCAGCGCTGCGTCAATATCCGCCGCTACCCGCTCGCCCACCCCATCAGGGTTAGCCCCGAGTGCGGTATGCACAGCACGCGTGCACCATTATTTATGCAAAGCAATCGCTTTGTAAAAATAATCTGCAGGACCCCGCGCAAGCAACGATGCACCCGGCACATGCCCACAAGGCATACGCCCCGCTCTTACCCGCTTTGCGTATCACTTATTCTGGAGAGCCAGTGTGCAATTTGTGCAACTGTTGATCAGCGGTGTCTCCCAGGGGTGCATCTACGGCCTGATCGCGCTGGGCTTCGTGCTCATCTACAAGGCCACGGAGACCGTGAGCTTCGCCCAGGGCGAACTCATGATGCTCGGCGCCTTCTGCGGGCTGGCACTCATGACGGTGCTGGGCTTTCCCTTCTGGGTGGCCGTGCTCGCCAGCATCCTGGCCATGGGCTGCTTTGGCGTGGTGCTGGAGCGCGCCGTGATCCGTCCCATCCTGGGCCAGCCCGCCTTCTCCATCGTCATGCTCACCATCGGCATCGGCTACGTGCTGCGTGGGCTGGTGACCATGATCCCCAACATCGGCACCGAGACGCACACACTGCCCGTGCCCTACAAGGACCTGTCGTTTCGCCTCGGTGCGCTGGTGCTCAATGCCGAGCAGCTGGTGGTGATCGGCGCCACCGGCGTGTTGTGTGTGCTGCTGTTTGCCATGTTCCGCTACAGCAAGCTGGGCATCGCCATGCAGGCGTCGTCGCAGAACCAGCTGGCCGCCTACTACATGGGCATTCCGGTGCAGCGGCTCAACGGCCTGGCCTGGGGCCTGGCCGCCGCTGTGGCGGCGGTGGCGGGCCTGCTGCTGGCGCCCATTACCTTCGTGCACGCCAATATGGGACTGATCGGCCTCAAGGCCTTCCCGGCCGCCGTGGTCGGTGGGTTCGGTAGCCTGCCGGGCGCCATCGTCGGCGGACTGGTGATCGGCATCGTCGAATCGCTCTCTGGCTTCTATCTGCCCGATGGGTTCAAGGACACGGCCGCGTACATCGTGGTGCTGATCATGCTGATGGTCAAACCCAACGGACTGTTCGGCGAGAAGCTGAGAAAGAAAGTCTGACCCATGCGCTTTCTCTTCAAGACCTCGTACGAGCAAGACATTCGCCTCGCCAAGCATGGCGGGCATGTGTTCTGGTACAGCCTGCTGTGCCTGGCGCTGGTCGCCGCGCCCTGGGTGGCGCCGGAGTACTGGCTGGCGCAGCTCACCTTTGTGCTCATCTACGCCATCGTGGGCCTGGGGCTGATGCTGCTGGCGGGCTTCACCGGCTTGTTCTCGCTGGGGCATGCCGCGTTTCTGGGCGTGGGGGCGTATACGCAGGCCGTGCTCACAGGCATGGGCTGGCCGTTTGCGCTGTCGCTGGCCTGCGCGGCGGGGCTGTCAGCCGCTGTGGGCGTGGTGGTAGGCCTGCCCGCATTGCGCGTCAAGGGCATCTACCTGGGCATGGCCACGCTGTCGTTCGGGTTCATTGTGGAAGAAGTGTTTGCGCGCTGGGAGTCGGTGACTGGCGGCAACTCCGGCAAGCACCTGGTACCGCCACAAATCGCGGGCTACTCGTTCGAGACCACGGAGTCGTTCTACTTTTTGTGCCTCGTGATTGCGGTGGTCAGCACGCTGGCCATCCTGAACCTGCTGCGCTCGCCCACGGGCCGCGCGTTTGTCGCCATCCGTGATTCAGAGATCTCCGCACAGAGCATGGGCATCCACCTCGCGCGCTACAAGACGCTGTCGTTCTCCATATCGGCCGCACTGGCAGGCGTCGGCGGTGCGTTGTACGCGCACAAGCTGCAGTTCATCTCGCCCGACCAGTTCAACATCCTGCAGTCCATCGACCTGCTGCTGATGATCGTGATCGGCGGGCTGGGCTCGGTGCATGGCGCCTTTCTGGGCGCAATTTTCCTGATCTCCATGCCACAGCTCATCTCCCTGGGCAAGGACTGGCTGCCGGACTCCATCGGCCAGTCACCCGGCCTGCAGGCGGTGGTGTACGGCGTCGTGCTGATCGCGTTTGTGCTGTTCGAGCCCATGGGGCTGTATGGCCGCTGGCTCAAGGTGCGCACCTGGCTGCAGATGTTCCCGTTCTACCGCAAGGGCCTGTTCAAGCGGCAGAAATCGTTTCAAAAATCAGATCGCTTGAAATGAAGCACCCCCTGAGTCGCTTCGCGCCTTCCCCCTCTCTCGATTCGCTGCGCGATTCGGGAGGGGAACGCCCCCAGCGCGGCGGGGCGGCCCTTGCGCGGGGGCACTGGCCTCGGTCACGCCAGTCGCAAAGGCTGTGGACGGCATTCAGCACACTGGACCTGTGAAATGACCCCAATTGCTGTACCCATGACTGACGAAATCCTGCTCAGCGCCCAGAACCTCAGTGTGCGCTTTGGCGGCGTGCTCGCGGTCAACAACGTGAGCTTTGACGTGCGCCGTGGCGAGGTGTTCACCCTCATCGGCCCCAACGGCGCGGGCAAGACGACGGTGTTCAACCTGATCAGCCGCATCTACACGCCCACCACCGGCACCATCGCCTATGCGGGCCCGGGCGGGGCCCTGCTGCCATTGACCGACCAGCCGCCGCACAAGGTGGCAGGCCTGGGCATTGCACGCACCTTCCAGAACATCGAACTCTTCGAGCACGCGAGTGTGCTGCACAACCTGCTGATCGGCCGCCACACCCGACAACACAGCAGCCTGTGGGCCGAGATGTTCTTCACGCGCAAGGTGCGTGAAGGCGAAGTTCAGGCCCGGGAGAAGGCCGAGCAGGTCATCGACTTTCTCGACCTGCAGCACTACCGCGACACCATGGTGGCCGGCCTGCCCTACGGCGTGCGCAAGGTGGTGGAGCTGGCACGTGCGCTGTGCACTGAGCCGCAGTTGCTGCTGCTCGACGAGCCCTCGTCGGGCCTGAACGTGGAGGAGACGGACGACATGGCCTTCTGGATCCAGGACATCCAGCACGAGCTGGGCATCACCGTGCTGATGGTAGAGCACGACATGTCGCTGGTCTCCAAGGTATCCGACCGCGTGCTGGCCATGAACCAGGGCGAGGTGGTGGCGATGGGCACGCCGCGCGAGGTGCAGACGCACCCCGGGGTGATCGAGGCGTATCTGGGCACCATCGACGATGTGAGCAACCTGCGCCGCCCGGCGGGGTCCCACATGGGGGTTCGGGCATGAGCGCCACGCCGAGCCGCCCCAAGCAAGCTCGCACCGCAGTGCGCTGCACGGAGGTTTCCTAATGAGCGCCGTACTTGCCGCTACCAGCACACCAGTTGCTGCAGCAGCTGACCAACCCCTGCTGCGCCTGCAGAACGTGGAAAGTGCCTACGGCCCCATCAAGGCCATCCGGGGCGTCAGCCTGCAGGTGCGGCGCGGCGAGATCGCCGCCGTGCTGGGCAGCAACGGCGCGGGCAAGACCACCATCCTGAAGACCATCAGCGGCATCATCGACCCGCGCAAGGGCTCCATCGAATTCGCGGGCGCCGACATCACTGCCAACGACCCGGCAGCGATCGTGCGTCGGGGCCTGATGCACGTGCCCGAGGGGCGCGAGGTGTTCCCGCTGCTCTCGGTGCGCGACAACCTCCTGATGGGAGCCTATACGCGCGCCGACAAGGACGCAGTGGCGCGCGACATCGAAACCGTGTTCGGCTACTTCCCCATCCTGAAGGAGCGCGCCGCGCAGGACGCGGGCCTGCTGTCGGGAGGGCAGCAGCAGATGCTGGCGATCTCGCGCGCGCTCATGGCCAACCCCGAACTCATCCTGCTGGACGAGCCCAGCCTGGGCCTGTCCCCCAAGCTCACCAAGGAGATCTTCGAGATCGTGGTGCGCATCAACCGTGAGCGCGGCACCACCATCCTGCTGGTCGAGCAGAACGCCAACATGGCGCTCAACGCATCGGACTACGGCTATGTGCTGGAGAACGGCCGCATCGTGATGGAAGACAGCTGCGAGCGCCTGCGCGAGAAGGACGACATCAAGGAGTTCTACCTTGGGATGAAAGATGTCGGCGTGCGTGGAGAGCGGCGCTGGAAGAAAAAGAAGACCTGGAGATAAGCGCAAATGTCTAACCTCTGGGACCTCGATCACATCCAGCCCGCAGGCACCGACGTGCTTGCGGGCGACACCATCGCTGCCATGTTCTGGAACGCTGTGGCCGAGCGCGGCCCGCGCGTGTGGATGCGCCAGAAGGAGCTGGGCATCTGGAAGAGCTGGACCTGGGACCAGACGGCGGAAGCCGTGCGGGAGATTGCGGGCGGCCTGATGTCGCTGGGTTTTGCGCCCGGCGAATGTGCATCCATCCTGTCTAACACCAACATCGAATGGGTGCTGGCCGATCTGGCCGTGCTGAGCTGTGGCGGCGTGGCCAATGGCATCTACCCCACTGACGCGGCGGCGCAGGTGCATTACCTGAGCGAAGACTCTCGCACCACCGTGCTGTTTGTGGAAGACGATGAACAGCTCGACAAGGCCCTGGAAGTGCGCAGCAGCCTGCCCCTGCTGCGCAAGGTGGTGGTGTTCGACATGGAAGGCCTGCGCAGTCTGAACGACCCCGATGTGCTGAGCCTGGCCGCCCTGCGCGAGCTGGGCAGGGCCTGGAATGCACAACACCCCGACGCGCTGATGCAGCGCGTCAAGGCCTGCCGACCCGAAGACTTGGCCATCCTGGTCTACACCTCGGGCACCACCGGCAAGCCCAAGGGTGCCATGCACACGCACGCCGCGCTCACCTACACCGTGCGCGGCTACAACACGCTGATCTCGCGCAGCGAGGCGGATGAGACCATGTGTTTTCTGCCCCTGTGCCACATCGCCGAGCGCATGGGGGGCGAATACTTCTCGCTCTACACCGGCGCGCGCCTGAACTTTGTGGAGAACCCCGACACCGTGCCCGAGAACGTGCGCGAGATCGCGCCCACGGTGTTCACCGCCGTGCCGCGGGTATGGGAGAAGTTCTATTCGGGCGTGATGATCGCACTCAAGGAATCCACACGCATGCAGCAGGCGGCCTATGCCTGGTCGATTGGCGTGGGCACCCGCATCGCAGATCGGGTGCTGGCCGGACAGCCGGTGGACGGTTTGCTGAAGGCGCAGTTCATGCTGGCGCGCTTTCTGGCGCTCAACAATGTGCGCAAGCTCATCGGCATCCACCGTGCGCGCTTTCTGGTCACAGGCGCAGCGCCCATTTCGCCCGACCTGGTGAAGTGGTACCTGGCGCTGGGCGTGCCCATGCTGGAGGTGTGGGGCATGACCGAGACCTGCGGCGCCTCCACCGGTGTGCCGGCCAGCCGCATCAAACCCGGCTCCATCGGCCCGGCGGCCAGCTACAACGAGGTGCGCATCGACCCCGCCACGGGAGAAATCCTGGTGCGTGGCCCCAATGTGTTCAAGGGCTACCTCAACCAGCCCGAGAAAACCGCCGAAACCATCGACCCCGAAGGCTGGCTGCACACGGGCGATGTGGGCCTGATCGACGCCGATGGCTACCTTCGCATCACCGACCGCATGAAGGACATCATCATCACGGCGGGCGGCAAGAACATCACGCCGAGCGAGCTGGAGAACGAACTCAAGTTCAGCCCTTACATCACTGATGCGGTGGTGATTGGCGACAAGCTGCCCTACCTCACGGTGATCATCATGATCGACCAGGAGAACGTGGAGAAGTACGCGCAGGATAACGACGTGCCGTTCTCCAACTACGCCAGCCTGACCCGCACGCGCGAGGTGCAGGAGCTGATCCAGGCCGAGATCGACCGCGTCAATGCCAAGTTCGCCCGCGTGGAGCAGATCAAGAAGTTCTTCCTGCTCGACACCCAGCTCACGGCCGAGGATGAAGAGCTGACACCCACCATGAAGCTCAAGCGCAAGCTGGTGCAGCAGAAGTACGCACCGCAGATTGAGGCGATGTACCGGTAGGTGCGCACGTCACGCAACCACAGGCCACGCCCATCAGGATAGGGAAAGTGCTGGTGCCCCACCCCGGGCATCGTTCTATAACGAGCAACCGAGTTCGATCCAACCAAAGGAGACGTGCCATGAAACTTCATCACATTGCCGCGCTGGCCATCGTGGCCATGGCCGGAGGTGCTGCACAGGCGCAGCCCAGCCAGGGCGTGAGCAAGGACACCATCACGCTGGGTTCCATCCAGGATCTGTCCGGCCCGCTGGCGGGCTTTGGCAAGCAGGTGCGGCTGGGCATGATGCTGCGCGTGGACGAGGCCAACGAGCAAGGCGGCGTCAATGGCCGCAAGCTGGACCTGAAGGTGGAAGACTCGGGCTACGACCCCAAGAAAGCCGTGCTGGCCGCGCAGAAGCTCGTGAACCAGGACAAGATCTTCATGATGGTGGCGCACATCGGCACGGCGCAGAACCTGGCCGCCATGCCGGTGCAGTTCAGCAAGAATGTGATCAACTTCTTCCCGGTGACGGCCGCGCGGGAAATGTACGAGCCCTTCCACAAGCTCAAGTATTCGTTTGCCGCCACTTACTACGACCAGATCCGCCTTGCCGCCCCCAAGCTCATCAAGGAAAAGGGCGCCAAGAAGATCTGCACCATCTACCAGGACGATGAATTTGGCCTGGAGGTGATGCGCGGGGGCGAGGCGGCACTCAAGTCCATGGGCATGGACTTCACCGAGAAGACCTCGTACAAGCGCGGCGCTACCGACTTCTCTTCACAGGTCGCCAAAATGAAGTCGTCCGAATGCGACTTCGTGATCCTGGGCACCATCATCCGCGAGACCATCGGCACGATCGGCGAGGCGCGCAAGACAGGCTTCAACCCCACCTTCCTGGGCTCCAGCGCCGCCTACACCGACCTCATCCACAAGCTGGGCGGCAAGCCCATGGATGGGCTGTACGCCACCATGACGGTGCAACACCCCTACCTGGATGAAGCCAGCCAGCCCATCCGTTTCTGGGCCAACAAGTACAAGACCAAGTTCAACGAAGACCCCACCGTGTTCTCGGTCTACGGCTACAACGCCATCGACGCCTTCATCAAGGCGGCCCAGAAGGCGGGCCCCAATCTGAGCACCGACAGCTTCATCAAGGCCATGGACACCATGGTGATTCCGCCCGACATGTTCGGCAGCGCCGAGGGCACCTTTGGCCCACAAAAGCGCCTGGGCAGCGATCTTTCTCGCCTGTCGCAGATCACCGATGGCAAGTGGAAGGTGGTCTCCGACTACGTCAAGCCATGAGCGCCTGACCAGCCTCCTTCAAGCCGCCTTCGGGCGGCTTTTGCGTTTCAGGGGGTGCATCCGGGCTCAGTCGGTGGCAGAATTTAACCAAGCAGTAACTTTGCATAAATAACCTGGTTGCCCCACCATGATCGAACGCACCCTCTTCCAGCCCGACCACCAGGCCTTTGCCGACAGCTTTCGCCGCTTCATCGACAAGGAAGTGACGCCCCACCACGCCGCCTGGGAAGACCAGGGCTATGTGGCGCGCGAGGTGTGGAGCCAGGCGGGCGCCAACGGCTTTCTGTGCATGAGCCTGCCCGAGGAATACGGCGGCGCCGGGGCCGACAAGCTGTACTCGGTGGCGCAGATGGAAGAGCTGGCTCGCGCAGGCACCACGGGCATCGGCTTCGGCCTGCACAGCGAGATCGTGGCGCCGTACATCCTGCACTACGGCACCGAGGCCCAGAAACAGAAGTACCTGCCGCAGATGGCCAGCGGCGCCGTGGTGGGCGCCATCGCCATGAGCGAGCCGGCTGCGGGCAGCGACCTGCAAGGCATCAAGACCACGGCCATCAAAAGTGCGGACGGATCACACTATGTGCTGAACGGCAGCAAGACCTTCATCACCAACGGCTGGCATGCCGACCTGGTGATCGTGGTCGCCAAGACCGACCCGGCGGCCGGGGCCAAGGGCACCAGCCTGTTGCTGGTGGAGCGCGGCATGCCCGGTTTTGAAAAAGGCCAGCGCCTCAAGAAGATGGGCATGAAGGCGCAGGACACGTCCGAGCTGTTCTTCAACGACGTGCAGGTGCCGGTGGACAACTTGCTGGGCGGCCCCGCCATGGAAGGGCGCGGCTTCATCTGCCTGATGGAACAGCTGCCCTGGGAGCGCCTGCAAATCGCCATCACCGCCGTGGCCGCCGCCCAGGCCGCCATTGACTGGACGCTGGACTACGTCAAGCAGCGCAAGGTCTTTGGCCAGAGCGTGGCGTCATTTCAAAACACCCGCCACACCCTGGCCGAGCTGCAAACGCAGGTGCAGGTGGCCCGCGTGTTCGTGGACAAATGCTGTGAACTGATCGTGCGCGATCAGCTCGACACCGAAACCGCCAGCATGGCCAAGTACTGGACGACCGACCTGCAGTGCAAGGTGATGGACGAATGCGTTCAGCTGTTTGGCGGCTACGGCTACATGTGGGAATACCCCATCACCCGCGCCTATGCCGACGCACGCGTGCAGCGCATTTATGGCGGCACCAACGAGATCATGAAAGAAGTGATTGCACGGGCCATGGGCCTGGGCAAATAACGGAATGCACCGCACCGTGAATAACGCAGTGCACGATGCCCTGCACAACGCCCTTCACAACGCACAAGTGGACGCCGAATGCCGCTACAGATACCAGGCGGCGCGGGCCTCTTCGGGGCTGAGCGGCGCACCGGGGCGGCGGTCGGTGACATTCAGCCAGGAGCGCACACCCTGGCTGCCACTCAGCGCACGCATCAGCAGCAAGCCTGCGCCAATGCCGCGAATGGCCGCCGAGCTGCGGCTGGGCGCCATGAAGGCCGCCACCGCCAGCGCACTGGATGCAGCCAGCACGACATGGTGCTCCAGCGCAAACCCTTCGCGCGTGTCGTCGTATTCGATGGCGCTGCGCGCGATGCGCTGCAATGCAGGGGATGTATTTCGTTCCATAACCAGAAATGTAGATAGCAACCGCCGAAAGATAGTGCAAAACCCACTGCACCCGCGTCAGAAAGCACCTTGTAGTGGCGTGAGCCAGCCCAGCTGCTTTACCGCCGCACTGCTTGAAGTTTAGAGAAACCACCGGAGACCATTCATGACCGAAGCCTATGTATTCGATGCGCTGCGCACCCCGCGCGGCAAGGGCAAGAAGGACGGCACCCTGCACGAGGTCAAGCCCATCGACCTGCTGGTGGGCCTGCTGACCGAGCTACAAGCGCGCCACCGCTTTGATACGGCGGCGGTGGACGATGTCGTCATGGGTATCGTCTCGCCCGTGGGCGAGCAGGGCTCGGTTTTACCGAAGGTGGCTGCGCTCAAGGCTGGGTGGGACTTTCGCTGTGCGGGCGTGCAGGTCAACCGCTTCTGCGCATCGGGCCTGGAAGCCGTGAACCTGGCCGCGCAGAAGGTGCGCAGCGGCTGGGAAGACTTGGTGGTGGCGGGCGGCGTGGAGAGCATGAGCCGCGTGCCCATCGGCTCCGACGGCGGCGCCTGGGCGCAAGACCCCGCCACCAACTCCGCCACGCTGTTCGTCCCCCAGGGCATCGGCGCCGACCTGATCGCCACGCTGGACGGCTACACCCGTGCCGATGTGGACGCCTTCGCGCTCGAATCGCAGCGCCGCGCCACCGCCGCGCGCGCAGCGGGCTACTTCAAGAACTCCGTCGTGCCCGTGCGCGACTTCATCGGCCAGACCATCCTGGCCGAAGACGAGTTCATCAAACCCAAGACCACGCTCGAAGGCCTGGGCGCGCTCAAGCCCTCGTTCGAGCAACTGGGCGGCATGGGCTTTGATGCCGTGGCGCTGCAACGCTACCCGCAGGTGGAGCGCATCCACCACGTGCACCACGCGGGCAACTCGTCGGGCATCGTGGACGGTGCCGCTGCCGTGCTCATCGGCAACGAGGCCGCTGCCAAGGCCCACGGCCTCACGCCCCGCGCGCGCATTGTGGCCACGGCGCTCAGCGGGGCCGACCCCACCATCATGCTCACCGGCCCCGTGCCCGCTGCCAAAAAGGCGCTGGCCCGTGCGGGCATGACCATCGACCAGATCGACCTGTTCGAAGTGAACGAGGCCTTCGCCGCAGTGCCCATGCGCTTCATGCGCGAGCTGGGCGTGCCCCACGACAAGGTCAACGTGAACGGCGGCGCCATCGCCATGGGCCACCCGCTGGGCGCCACGGGCGCCATGATCCTCGGCACCCTGATTGACGAGCTGCACCGCCGGGGCCAGCGCTATGGCCTGGCCACGCTGTGCGTGGGCGGCGGCATGGGCATTGCCACCATCGTCGAGCGAATCTGATTGACTGGGAAGGAGACAACAACATGCAAACCATCCGCTACGAACTCATCCCCGCCCAGGGCACCGACGGCGAAGTTGCCGTCATCACGTTTGACGAAACCAACTCCCCCGTCAACACCATGTGCCGCCAGTGGCAGCAAGAGCTGGGCGAGGTCACCGCCCAGGTGCTGGGCGACCGCGAACGCCTGGGCACTGCGCTCAAAGGCATCGTACTGGCATCCGCCAAGACCAGCTTCTTTGCCGGGGCCGACCTCAAGGCCACCATGCGCCTCACGCCCGCCGATGCGCCCAGCGCGTTTGGCGAGATCGAGCGCATGAAAAAGCACTTCCGCACGCTCGAAACGCTGGGCATCCCCGTGGTGGCCTGCCTCAACGGCGCCGCACTGGGCGGCGGCTGGGAAGTCGCCCTGGTGGCCCACTACCGCATCGCCGTGGCCGACCCAAAGATCCAGTTCGGCCTGCCCGAGGTGACGCTGGGCCTGATGCCTGGCGCCACCGGCGTGACCAAGATGACGCGCCTGCTGGGCCTGATGGGCGCGCAACCCTACATCCTGGAGGGCAAGCTCTTCAACCCCGCCGAGGCGCGGGAGCTGCAGCTGGTGCACGAGCTGGTGGCTACGCGCGAGCAACTGCTGCCCGCCGCCCTTGCCCACATCGCCACCCACCCGCACGCCGTGCAGCCGTGGGACGACAAGAACTACAAAATGCCCGGCGGCACGCCCGCCAACCCCAAGATTGCAGGCGCCCTCACCGTCGCGCCCGCCATGCTCAAGAAGACCACGCGCGGCCGCTATCCCGCGCCCGAGGCAGCGCTGGCCGCCATGGTCGAAGGCGCGATGGTGGACTACGACACCGCCCTGCGCATCGAAAGCCGCTACCTCGCCCGCCTGATGACCGGCCCCGTGGCTCGCAACATGATCAACACGTTCTTCTTCGACATGAACGCGATCAAGAGCGGTAAGTCGCGCCCGGGCACGGCCCCGCGCTACACACCCCAAAAGGTCGGCATCCTGGGCGCCGGCATGATGGGCGCAGGCATCGCCTGGGCCCAGGCCAGCCGGGGCATCGCCACCGTGCTCAAAGACGTGAGTGCCGAGAAGGCCGAAGCGGGCAAGGCCTACAGCGCCAAGCTCACGCAAGCTCGCGTGGACAAGGGCCGCATGACGGCCGAGGCGCAGCAAGCGCTGCTGGCGCGCATCACGCCCACCGCCAGCGCGGCCGACCTGGCGGGCTGCGACCTCATCATCGAAGCCGTGTTCGAAAGCCGCGACCTGAAGGCCAAAGTCACGCAAGAGGCCGAGCCGCAATTGGCACCCGGCGGCTTCTTTGCCAGCAACACCTCCACCCTGCCCATCAGCGGCCTGGCCACGGCCAGCAGCAAGCCCGAGAAGTTTGTCGGCATCCACTTCTTCAGCCCGGTGGACAAGATGAAGCTGGTGGAAATCATCCGCGGCAAACAAACGGATGACGAAACCGTGGCCCGCGCCTTCGACTACGTGCAGGCCCTGGGCAAGGTGCCCATCGTGGTCAATGACTCACGCGGCTTCTACACCAGCCGCACCTTCGGCACCTTCGTCATGGAAGGCGCCGCCATGCTGGGCGAAGGCATCCCCGCCGCCGCCATTGAAAACGCCGCCATGCAGGCCGGCCTGCCCGTGGGCCCCCTGGCCGTGCTGGACGAAACCGCGCTGACCCTGAGCGTGCATGTGCTGGACCAGACCCGTGCCGACTACGCGGCCGAAGGCAAAAACTACACCGCCACGCCCGGCGAGCTGCTGGTGGAGCGCATGGTCAAGGAACTGAAGCGCCCCGGCCGCGCCGGTGGCGGCGGTTTTTATGACTACCCCGCAGGCGCCAAGAAGCACCTGTGGCCGGAGCTGAAACCGCTGTTCGAAAAGCCCGGCGTGGAGTGGAGCGTGCAGGAGATTCAGGACCGGCTGCTCTACCGTCAGGCCATCGAGACCGCGCGCTGCCTGGCCGAGGGCGTGCTGACCAGCGTGCATGACGCGAACATCGGGTCGATTTTTGGGATTGGGTTTCCGGCGTGGACGGGAGGGGCGATGCAGTTCGTTTATGGAACGGGTGTTGAGGCGTTCCTGAAGCGTGCGGATGAACTGGCGGCGAAATACGGCTCAGGGTTTGTGTTGGATGCACAGGCACTGAAAGCGATTGAGAAGTTTCAGCCAGCCTATTGATCGCAGGGACGGGCACTCATACAGCAGCCTTCTCTAACCCAATAATCCAAGCATGGCATACACCAGCGACGACTTTGAGTACGGGGCAGTGGCCGTCCTTAGAGGAAAACACAAAGGGTGCATCGGCTACTTCGACGACGATACGGTGCATCGCGGCCGCCGGCAAGCCATCGTTAAGTTCGCACACCCGTTCATCACGCCGTACTATCAGTACATTCCGATTGAGTATCTAGATTCCCCCAATACGCAGCAATTGATGGAGCGATACGAGCTTTTGCTTCGATTGCTTTCTCCTTTCCATGGCCATGAAATTGAGGTAGAAAAGCGCATTCGTTTGCTTGAGGAGTTCTCTTATGTTGGCAGCTTACTAAACGATCGCATGTTTAAGGCGCAATTCGAAAGAAGCCCGAGAGGTGCAAAGATTTTTCTATCGCACTCCTCAGCAGACAAGAGCTTTGTTAAAGGCCTTGCTGTGGATTTAGCCGCCATGGGCCATCAGCCGTGGCTCGATGAGTGGGATATTTTGGCAGGCGAATCTATCGTTGAAAAGGTAAGTGCCGGAATTGACGACTCTGATTTCATCCTGGTAATTCTTTCGAAGAGCGCTATGTCTTCGAAATGGGTCGAGAACGAATGGCAAGCAAAATATTGGGCTGAAGTAACTGAGCGACGAGTCTTAGTTATCCCTGCAGTGATTGAGGAATGCACCATACCAGTACTTCTTCGAGCAAAGAAGTACGTGGATTTCCGGCACGATTACGCCGATGCTTTGGAGGTTCTAGCGAAATCGATTGTGAAGCATCTTGAGCGCGGGGATGTCGGTTAAAAAATCGTTGACGCAGGCCCACCAATGGCCTCGTGCAGAGCAGTCCAGCTGCTTTGGATAGTCGAGTGATGCAGTGGTGGAAGGGGCTGTAACCACACTTTGCCATCACACCGCCTCCGACCAGAGATGCGCCGTTGTCTTCAACATAGGCACAGTGGCGGAGGTCTCTCTCTAAGCCGCCTATAACCCCAACATCCCCCGCGCCTCCTGCGGCGAAGCCACCTCCCGCCCCGCGTTGCGCGCGTACTGCGCCAGCTGTTCAATCAACGGTCCGTTCGAATCCGCCTTGGTCCCATCCGGCAGATAGAACGTGTCTTCCAGACCGCTGCGCAAATGCCCGCCCAGCTCGGCCACGCGCTGGTGCACGGGCCAGATCTCGCTGCGGCCGATAACGGTGGCCTGCCAGGGGGCGTCCTTGATTTTCAGCTTGAGCAAGATGGGCAGCAGATCTGGGTCCGCGGGCATGCCGGATTCGACGCCCATCACAAAGTTGTATTCGGGCAGGCGCTCGGTGTACATGCCGGTCTGCACATACATCTCTACGCAGCGCACGATGCCCACATCAAAGCATTCGAACTCGGGCAGCGTGCCGGTTTCCAGCATCACGTCGATGAAGTCCTTGACCTTGGCGGGCTGGTTGTCGAACAGCATGGGCGGCCAGGCCCAGGTGCCGTTGCTGCGCACCTTCAGGTAGTTGAGCGAGCCAGCGTTGCACGCGGCCATCTCAGGGCGGGTGGCGCGCAGGCAGTCGAGCGGGCCCTGGTAATTGGGGCCGACCACGCCGGTGGTCTGGTTGATGATCAGGCCGGGGCAGGCCTCGCGCATGGCCTGCACGCAGTCGCGCGCCACCTGAGGGTCCCAGCTGGGCAGGTGGCCCTTGCCGGGCTCTTGGTTGCGAAAGTGCACGTGGACGACGGCAGCGCCTGCGTCATAGGCGCGGCGGGCTTCTTTCGCCAATTGCTCGGGCGTGACGGGCACGTGGTGCTGGCCGGGGTCCGTCAGCACGCCGGTGATGGCGCAGGTGATGATGGCTTTGTTGCCGTGGTCGATGCTGTGCATGGTGGCTGTCTCCTTCATTCAAATGCCTAGCTGTTTTGCAGCCAGGTCTTTCATGATTTCTTCCGCACCGCCGCCGATCATCATGACCTTGACCTCGCGGTAGATGCGCTCGCTGACGGTGCCGCGCATGAAGCCCATGCCGCCCAGGATCTGCACGGCCTGGTCGGCGCAGAACTGCATGGTTTGGGTGGCGTGGTTCTTGAGCAGACACACCTGCGCTACCCACTCGGGGCCGGTGCGGCCCGAGTCGGCCTGCGCGGCCACGGACTCACACCATGCAGCGGTGGACTGGATGCGCATCTGCATGTCCACCAGCTTGTGGCGGATGACCTGGTGCTCCACCAGCGCGGCGCCAAAGGTCTTGCGCTGGCGGGCCCAGGCCAGGGCCTCGTCGTAGCAGGCTTCGGCAAAGCCCAGGGCCGATGCGGCCAGGCCAAAACGTTCGCCGTTGAAGTTGGCCATGATGATGCGAAAGCCCGCCCCCTCTTCGCCCAGCAGGTAGCGGGCGGGTACGCGCACGTTGTCAAACCGCAGGTGGGCGGTGTCGGAGCAGAGCCAGCCCATCTTGTCGAGCTTGCTGCGCGACAGGCCTGGGCTGTGGCCGGGGATGAGCAGCATGGAGATGCCTGCGCTGCCCTTGCTGCCAGCGTCGCCAGTGCGCACAGCCACCGTGATCCAGTCCGCGCGCATGCCGGATGTGATGAACACCTTTTCGCCGTTGACGATGTACTCATCGCCCTCGCGCCGCGCTGTGGTTTTGAGCTGGGCTACGTCGGACCCGCCCCCGGGTTCGGTGATCGCCAGTGCGGCAATCTGCTCGCCCGCCAGCACCGGTGGAATGACCTCGGCACGCACCGCGTCGCTGCCATGG
>NZ_QAIM01000339.1:0-1724 GCF_003061035.1 Acidovorax sp. HMWF018 | reverse complement strand
ATGTTGTGCGACAGCAAGCTGGCCAGCACACCGCCGCTGGCACCGTGGCGGCTGAGCGCGCGCCACAGTGGCAGGCGAAGCAGGTAGCTGGCGGGCGTGCCGCCGTACTGCTCTGGGTAGCCCAGGCCCAGCAGGCCCAGGTCGGCCGCGCGGCGGTACAGGCTACGAGGGAATTCACCGGCGGTATCCCACGCGTCCACATGCGGGGCGATCTCGGTGCGGGCAAAACGGGTGACGGTGTCGGCGAGGGCGGTACGGTCTTCGTCGCTCACAGAACTTGCATCGGACGTGGCGGTCATGCGGGTGCTCCTTGCGTGGCGGGTGCAAAGCGGGCCAGCACCTGGCCGGGCGAAACCTGCTGGCCGGGCGCTACCAGCAACTCGGCCAGCGTGACGGCTGCGGGGCTGGCCAGGCTGTGTTCGAGCTTCATGGATTCGATGACCACCACGGTGTCGCCCGCCGCCAGCGCCTGGCCTGCGGCCACAGGCAGTGCGACCACTTTGCCGTTGAAGGGGGCGCGCAGCTCTGCCGCACCGCCCGCCGCACCCGCGCGCGCAGCGGGTTCCCACGATGCGTCTTCCACCCAGCCATCCACACCACCGGTTTGCCAGTGCCAGCGTCGGGAGCCCACCGCCACGCAGTGCACACCGCGCTGGGGCAGTTGCAAAGCCACAGGTTCTGCCCCGGCCTGCTCCACCAGCAGCCGCCCACCGCCCAACTCCCGCACGGCCACTGCATGCACCTGGCCCTCGTGGCGCAGGCGCATCGGGCGGGCGAGCGCACAGGGCAGATCGGACGACATTTTTGAAGAACAAATGGCCCCTACCGCGCATTGGATAAGCGCTTTAAGCTCTTTTTTTAATAGCAATTCTTGCAAATCTGCGGCATGTGCGGCCAGGAACGGCACCAGCGCCTGCCCGCTGGCAAACACCGGATGCTGCAGGCACGCCGCCAGAAACGCGCGGTTGGTGGGAAGACCCAGCACGCGGGTGCCCTGCAGCGCGCGCACCAGGGCGGCAACAGCCTCGGCCCGCGTGGGCGCGTGCACGATGAGCTTGCCCAGCATGGCGTCGTAGTGGGGCGAGACCTCGGCGCCCTCTTCCAGCGCATGGTCAAAGCGCAGCGCGCCCATGGCCGAGCGCTCAAACGCGGTGGCTGGAGGTGCGCTGAACTGCAGCACGCGGCCGGTGTGGGGGCGGAAGTGCGCGTCTTCGGCACACAGGCGCACTTCGATGGCGTGGCCTTGCAGATGCACCTGATCTTGCGTGAGCGGCAGCGGCTCGCCCCGAGCCACTCGGATCTGCCACTCCACCAGGTCCAGCCCCGTGAGCGCTTCGGTCACAGGGTGCTCCACTTGCAGGCGGGTGTTCATCTCCATCAAGAAGAATTCAGCCCCATCCAGAAGGAATTCCACCGTGCCCGCACCCACATAGCCAGCGGCCTGTGCCAGCGCCACGGCGCAGGCGCCCATGCGCTCGCGCAGCGCGGCGTCCACGGCGGGGCTGGGGGACTCTTCGATGATCTTCTGGTGGCGGCGCTGTACCGAGCAATCGCGCTCGCCCAGGTGGATGCATCCGCCGTGAGCGTCGGAAAAGATCTGCACCTCCACGTGGCGCGGCTGCATCAGTGCGCGTTCGATGAGCAGGTCGCCACAGCCAAAACCCCCAAGCGCCTCCGACCGCGCACCGGCCAGGGCAGCAGGCAACTGCGCCAGGTCGGTGACC
>NZ_QAIM01000036.1:0-1121 GCF_003061035.1 Acidovorax sp. HMWF018 | reverse complement strand
ACGGATAGGAAATTCAACCGCATGAGGCCAAGTATGGCACGAGTTTTGGGCCTCGAAACACGTTCGGCCAAGGAAGGTTGAGCGCTCGCTTGCCGCTCAATGGCAAGAGCTTGGGAGGCAGTATGCATTTGGGCCTGGCGCGCGCGCAGCTGCTTCCCCGCAGCGATGGATACCGCCGCTTCACTGGGTCACCAATTGACGCGCTGGTCTACCTCGTCGGGTTGAGCTGCCAGATCCCAATCCGGCTCGCCTTGCGCACCATCATCCACCGGCGCGTCGCAGCCCTCCCACAGCGGTGGCCCGCGTGCCGGGGTGATGTGCGGGGGGGCAGACTCCACCCCGATGTGGTTCAGGATGTGGCGGATTTCGGCGCTGTGGGTGATGAAGGCAATGATGCGCATCTGCCCACCGCACATGGGGCACAGCAGCGGAAATGCCTCGTAGATGCGGGCAATCAGCACCGCCCACAAGTAATGCGCCGCTCGCTTCGGGCGTGCTTCAGGTTCGGGTGTGGGTGTGGCCGCGTTGCCCGGCGCCGCCACCCCAGGTACGCCCGCGCCAGGTTGTGCAGTCTCCACCGTGGCTGGTTGCGACGCAGCAGGCTGAGCCAGCGCCGTTACCGCCGCTCTCAGCGGCGAGTTTGGTGCCAGCACACCAAAGTAGCGGTGCCGGTGGGTGCGTGGCGGTGGCACCAGCGCGGCGATGCGGTCGATCAGTTCCAGCGGTGTGAGGTGCAGCTCATCTGCCTTGGCACCACGCTTGTCACTGGTGGGCTCGCTGCGCTGTTTGGCACAGCGGTACACCAGTTTGCTTCCCTCTTTGCGTAGGCGCTCCATGGAAAACGGTGGACGCGCGCAATAGCGCAGCAGCCGCTCCAGCGCAGCGCGGTCGTGGGCTTCGATGCAGACACCGGCGTCCACCGAGAAGCCGCTGTGTTTGTAGCCCAGCATGTCTTTGGCGTCACAGTTCTCCAGCAGGCCCCGAGCAACGAAGGCGCGCAGGATGCGTTTTTGCAGTGTGGTCTGCACTGGGGCCACGGTAGCCGCATCGATGCCGGTGGCCGCGTGAAAGATGACACCCGGCGATGAGATTCGAGGGGTCGCATCAGCATCGCCCTCGCC
>NZ_QAIM01000338.1:0-3442 GCF_003061035.1 Acidovorax sp. HMWF018 | reverse complement strand
AGGCAAGGTCAAAAGAGATTTTGGTCCCCATCATCACCGCCGTCTCTTCGAGCTTGGCGCATGCCGCGTTGATCGTGTCTTGCAGGGATTTTTTGTGCATCTCGATAGGTCTTGAAAGGCTGCTTCTGGCCGGATTCTGTCTCACAGCGAAGGACGCTTGCGGGCCATGACTGGTCAAAGTTCAGGCTCAGAGCACCCATTGTCGAATAAGCTGCCTCAGAGGCCGTTAAAAGAACTTGTGGTGGAGAGCAAGATGCCGGGCAGATTTCGTAAGGTTAGAGCAGTTAAGGCATTGAAAAAAGAGGTGGTTCGAAAGCCAATGAGGCTGCCATTTCGAAATGCCATCAAGAGACTTTCGCTAGGTCAGATTGCGTTTCTTGTTTTTGCGCTATTCATCGCGGGGATTTCAGCAATTGCGTGGTTGCTCCCGCCACCAAAAGACGCAGAGGCAGAGTGCAAGGCGCAGTGCGCTCCGTTCATTGGGCAAGTTGGCCCCGACAAGGATTACCCGATGTCTACGCGAGGAAACTATAGAGAAAAGTGCATTTGTTCGTGACGGTAGACACTCGCCCGTGAATGTCTGCTTCTGGCCGATAGCCGCCGACCACGCAGTCACGTGCACTCCTGATCCACCCAATACCCCGCCGGAAACCACTGGCCGTTGATATTGAGGTACCAGCGCCATTCAAAGATGGGCTCAAAGCTCATGCCGCCCGGCGATGGGGTGTCGATGCGCAGGATGTCCGCCACGCCGTCGCGGTCCAAGTCAATCTCATGCACCATCACGGCGGTGTTCTTGCGCTGGGGCTTGTCCCGGATGGGCGGGTCCGCGGGCTGCATCCAGCTCGTGGCGTAGCGCCGGGTCTTCACCTTCACCGCGTCCGGCGGAAGCTTTGCGGGCAGCACCAGGCGGGTCAGTACCTGGGCACTGTCGGACAGCTTGGCATAGCCGCGCACGGGCTGGGCTTCTTCACCAGGGTCGTTGAACCCACGGCCGGGGTAGTGGCCGCCGCAGTAGTGGTCTTCGTTGCTGATGTCCCAATAGCGCTGGCGCACAGTATGGGCGCCCACCAGGCCTTGGTGGGTGATGGCATAGATGGTCAGCGCAGGTGCGAAGGCCTGATCGGCAGTGCCCACGTCCCAGAAGCCGGTGATGTACTCGATTTCTGGACCACTGTGGCGATTGAACCGCCCCACGGGCACACCGGTAGGGATGACGCTGATGCGGGTGCCCGCCACGGCGGCCAGGCCGTCGGCATCGGTCTCGTGCAGCAGGGCCACGCTGGTGTGGGAGCGAAAGTACGAAGGGGCGATGGCTGGCAACGTGGGCGGGGCGGCCAGGGGTGCCACGGCAGGGATGTGGTCCACGGCACGGGTGGCCAGCTTCAGGTCATCCAGCGGGTTGACGGGGCGGCCCCGGTCGATTTCCTGCTCGGGCCGCAGCACCACGCCAGCGCGCATGAGCTTCTTGGCGGCTTCCCACTCAGCTCGGGTGGGGTACTGCACCGGCATTTCATGCGCGTGGCTTTTGGCCAGCGCGGGCAGCTGCAGGGATGGCGGGCGTGGCAGGGCATTGCCGTAAGCGCGCAGGCGGTTGGGTGACGGAGCGACCCAGAAGGCGCGGGCGGCGTCCTTGCCCGCCTGGGCCAGGGTGAGGGGCTGGTCGGCCAGCAGGTTGCAGGCCACATGGGCTTGCAGGGGCTCAGGCAAAGGCGGGCCCAGGCGCGCATCGCCCGTGTAGAGCACGGCGCACCAGCCGTCGCGCTCGGTGATCTGCTGCAGCACGGTGTTGGCGGGCACCTGGGCCACGATGCGGGCCTGCGACTGGGCCGACTCGCGCAGGTTGACCCACGAGCCCTGCACATAACGCTGCTTGGCGGGCGCCACAGCCGGCGTCTGGGCATTGGCCGGGCCCACGAGTGCTACGCCCAGCAAAGCAGCCATGGTCCAGTGGCGAGGCCGTGTGGCGTGCACCAAGGTCTTCATGCTCCAGCCCCTGCGAGAGAGTTACACCGCCAATGCAGGCTCTGCCGCTGCAGCAGGCGGTGGCGATTCAATCACCCGCGCCAGCAGCGCGCCGCTGTAGCGCGCGGGCAGCGGGATCCACACGCGCACCGGGCTGCCCTGGGCGACCTGCACGGGCTGGCCTTCCACATTGCGCATCTCTTGCAGGCGCACCGTAGTGTTGCCGCTGGGGTGCACCACTTCAATCAGGTCACCCACGGCAAAGTGGTTCTTGGTTTCGACCTGTACCCAGTCTCCAGACAGCCCCACATCGGCCTGTCCTTCGGCACCCAGCACCTCGCCCACATACTGGCTACGCTGCGTGGCCGAGTGGCCGTTGATGTAGTTCTGGTAGTCGTTGCTAGGGCGGCGCTCCAGCAGGCCGCCGGTGTAGCCCCGGTTGGACAGGCCTTCGAGCTCGATCAGCAGCTCGGGGTTGAAGGGGCGGCCTGCCACGGCGTCGTCGATGGCGCGGCGGTACACCTGGGCGGTGCGGGCCACGTAGTACAGGCTCTTGGTGCGGCCTTCGATCTTGAGCGAATCGACGCCAATCTGCGCCAGGCGCGCCACATGCTCCACCGCACGCAGGTCCTTGCTGTTCATGATGTAGGTGCCGTGCTCGTCTTCCATGATGGGCATCATTTGCCCTGGGCGGCCAGCCTCTTCGATCAGGTAGACCTTGTCGGCCTTGGGATGGCGCTCGCCGTTGCCGGTGGTGGAGGCAAACGATTGTTCGGCCTTCTGCTGCGCGGCCTCGAAGTTGAAGTCGCCTTCCATCTTTTGCGCGATGGCCTCGCCCGTGGTGGGGTCGATGTCCGCGTCGTGCGTGGCGTAGTTCCAGCGGCAGGCGTTGGTGCAGGTGCCCTGGTTGGGGTCGCGGTGGTTGAAGTAGCCGCTGAGCAAACAGCGGCCCGAATACGCAATGCACAGCGCGCCGTGCACGAACACTTCCAGCTCCATGTCAGGGCATTCCTGGCGGATCTTTTCGATCTCGTCCAGGCTCAGTTCGCGCGAGAGGATGACGCGCTCCACGCCCATCTTTTGCCAGAACTTCACGGCCGCCCAGTTGGTGGTGTTGGCCTGCACCGAGAGGTGCACCACCTGCTCGGGCCACTTCTCCTTGACCATCATGATCAGGCCCGCGTCGGCCATGATGAGGGCGTCGGGTTGGCAGTCGATCACGGGCTCGATGTCGCGCAGGTAGGTGCGGATCTTGTCGTTGTGCGCAATCAGGTTGCTGGTCACAAAGAACTTCTTGTTGCGTGCGTGGGCCTCGTCAATGCCTTGCTTGATCTGCTCCAGGCGGAACTCGTTGTTGCGCGCGCGCAGGCTGTAGCGCGGCTGGCCTGCGTACACGGCGTCGGCGCCAAAGTCGTAGGCGGCGCGCATTTTGTCGAGCGAGCCAGCGGGCAGCAGGAGTTCGGGGGCTTTAATGGGG
>NZ_QAIM01000337.1:0-1624 GCF_003061035.1 Acidovorax sp. HMWF018 | reverse complement strand
CCCGAGCAGCGCGCTGGTGATGGCGCCCTGCCCCTTGGCACCGATGATGACCATGTCGCAGCCCGAGCGCTCGATCATGTCCACCAGCGTGTGCGCCACATCGCCCACGCCCACATCGGTTTCGTAGCCCACCCCGGCGGCATCGAGCAGCGCGCGCGCTGGCCCCATCAAATGCTGGCCCGCCTCCAGGCTGGCGGCGGCGATCAGGTCGGGGTCACGGGTGGTCACCAGTTCGTACAGCGTGGCGGGCTCCTGCACGTTGGCCAGCACCATCGTGGCCTGGAGCCCCTGGCGCACCAGCGCCAGCGCGTGGTGCACGCCATCCAGGGAGAGTTCGGAGCCGTCCACGGCGATGAGGATCTTGAGCATGGGGTTCTCCTTGAGTGAGTACAGACCAGTGTAGCGACGCCATCGACCAGCGCCAGTCCAATCCCTTGCGGCAGGTCACCCGGCCCGTCTGGGACAATGCGCCCCATCATGCTGCAGTTCGACCTCCTCAAAACCGACCCCTCCAGCCACGCACGCCGTGGCCAGCTTACGCTCAACCACGGCGTGGTGCAGACCCCCATCTTCATGCCCGTGGGCACCTATGGCACCGTCAAGGGCGTCATGCCGCGCAGCCTGCACGACATGGGCGCGCAAATCATCCTGGGCAACACCTTCCACCTGTGGATGCGCCCGGGCCTCGACGTGATGCAGAGCTTTGGCGGCCTGCACGGTTTTGAGAAGTGGGACAAGCCCATTCTCACCGACTCCGGAGGTTTCCAGGTCTGGAGCCTGGGCGCCATGCGCAAGATCACCGAAGAGGGCGTGACCTTTGCCAGCCCCGTAAATGGCGACAAGCTCTTCATGTCGCCCGAGGTGAGCATGCAGATCCAGACCACGCTCAACTCCGACATCGTGATGCAGTTCGACGAGTGCACGCCGTACGAGACCAAGGGCCACAAGACCACCGAGGCCGAGGCGCGCAAGAGCATGGAAATGAGCCTGCGCTGGGCAAAACGCAGCCAGGACGAATTCCACCGCCTGAACAATCCGAACGCCCTCTTTGGCATCGTGCAGGGCGGCATGTTCAAGAACCTGCGCCAGGAGTCTCTGGAGCGCCTGGTCGAGATGGACTTCCCCGGCTATGCCGTGGGCGGCGTGAGCGTGGGCGAGCCCAAGGACGAGATGCTGGACATCATGGCCCACACGCCCCACCGCCTGCCCGCACACAAGCCCCGCTACCTGATGGGCGTGGGCACGCCCGAAGACCTGGTGCAGGGCGTGGCCGACGGTGTGGACATGTTCGACTGCGTGATGCCCACGCGCAACGCGCGCAACGGCACGATGTTCACGCGCTTTGGCGACCTCAAAATCCGCAACGCCCGCCACAAGGCCGACCACAAGCCCATGGACACCAGCTGCACCTGCTACGCCTGCGCGGGCAGCTCGGGCGTGTCGTGGGACGACGGCGGGCGCGAAGGCTTCTCACGTGCATACCTGCACCACCTGGACCGCTGCGGCGAAATGCTGGGCCCCATGCTCACCACCGTGCACAACCTGCACTACTACCTGAACCTGATGCGCGAGGTGCGCGAGTCGCTGGAGGCCGGCACCTTCGCCCAGTTCCGCGCACAGTTCA
>NZ_QAIM01000336.1:2082-3306 GCF_003061035.1 Acidovorax sp. HMWF018 | reverse complement strand
GGGCAATGCAAAGAAATGGCCATCGTGCACGCGGCTGGGCACGAGGTAGTCGCGCGCGCCTTCGGGCGTGCTCTTGGTGAGCATGGGGGTTTCGATGTCAATGAAGCCATTCGCATCGAGGAACTTGCGCACCTCCATGGCCACCTTGTAGCGCAGCATCAGGTTGTTCTGCATGTACGGGCGGCGCAGGTCCAGCACGCGGTGCGTGAGGCGCGTGGTTTCCGACAGGTTTTCCTCGTCGATCTGGAACGGAGGCGTGACGGAGGGGTTGAGCACGTTCAGCTCATGGCACAGCACTTCGATCTGGCCGGTCTTGAGCTTGTCGTTGGTGGTGCCTGCGGGGCGTGCGCGCACCACACCCTTGACCTGTACGCAGAACTCGTTGCGCACGCCTTCAGCGACCTTGAACATCTCGGCGCGGTCGGGGTCGCACACCACCTGCACGTAGCCTTCGCGGTCGCGCAGGTCGATGAAGATCACGCCACCGTGGTCACGGCGGCGGTTCACCCAGCCCGACAGGGTAACGGTTTGGCCCAACAGGGCTTCGGTCACAAGACCGCAATAGTGGGAACGCATGGCCATGACAAAACTTCCGGCGCCGCAGGGCGCGTTGACGTTGAAAGAGATTGCTTTTCTTACTTGGGTGGGGGCAGCGTAGGGTCCGCTGGAGCCACTACACCCATGGAGACGATGTACTTGAGGGCGCTGTCCACACTCATTTCGAGCTCGACGCAGTCGCTCTTGCGCACCATCACAAAATACCCCCCCGTGGGGTTGGGGGTGGTGGGCACGTATACGCTGACGAACTCGTCGCGCAGATACGCAGCCACTTCACCATTGGGGGCGCCAGTGACGAACGCCACGGTCCATACCCCTTCGCGGGGCCACTGCACGAGCACGGCCTTGCGAAAGGCATTGCCGCTCTCGGAGAACAGCGTGTCCGACACCTGCTTGACGCTGGAGTAGATAGAGCGCACCACCGGAATGCGGTGTACCAGCGCGTCGCCCCACTGCACAAGCTTGCGGCCCGCAAAGTTGCTGGCAATGGCGCCCACCACGAGCAAGATGGCCAGCGTGAGGACCACACCAAAGCCCGGGACATGCACTCCGAGCAGCTTGTCGGGCTGCCACGCGCCGGGCAGGATCTGCAGGGTCTGGTCGAGCGTGCTCACAATCCAGTTGAGCACCCAGGCCGTGATGACACCGGGCACGATGACCAGAAGG
>NZ_QAIM01000336.1:0-2048 GCF_003061035.1 Acidovorax sp. HMWF018 | reverse complement strand
GCAGTGACCTGCTTGGAGAAGGCTTCGGCGCCGCAGGCGGGGCACACGGTCAGGGGTGCGTCGGAGATTTTTTGCAGCACATCCTTGGCATGGCCACAGGAGCCGCATTTGTAGGCGTAAATAGGCATGTCAGTGTGTTGAGGGAAAGTGGGAGGGTAGGGACAACCCATTACTGGACCATCCCCCCCTAAGAACCGTGCGTGCGACTTTCACCGCACACGGCTCAAGCACAACTTAGTCCAGCAATAAGCAAAACACGCGATTTTACTCTACGCGCCTTTCTTATCCTGAACCCTAAGCCTTGTTGAGGCCGGCTTCGCGACCGGCAACCCAAGGGCATGCAGCCTCTGATGGCACACCGGGTGCAGGAGCACCCGGTTAGACATAGCGTCCGACCCGCCATTCACCTTGTAAACAATGTGATGATCGTGCCAACCGCCTTCATGATCGAGCGGTTCTGTGCAGAGTGCACAGCGCCCGTCCTGGGAGATATACAGCATTGACGCTTCGTAACGATGGCGCAGGCTCCTTGCCGTGCGTTTCGTTCGCAACATCTCACCATACGCCTCCCAGACAGGATCAAAGGGGTTGTAGCCTCCTTTGATCTTTTCATGCCTTTCAATCACTGTGTCGCTTAATCGCGCCAACCGTTTCATGATCGGTTCGTCTTCTGTACCTACTTTGGTTGCGAACTCTGTCCTGTCGCTAATGACCTTCCAGTAACGTTGGGTGCACCAACTTGGGGACTTCTTCGGATGTCGCCTCCTCGCCCAGCGGACAAGCCGCCAGTAGATAAGGTAGTCCATCCGACTGAACGTCTCTTTCGCGACCACCGGTTGGTGATACCTAGCCCATCCCCGAAGGATTGGGTTAAGTTGCGCGATGAGATCCTCCTGTTTTGTCGATAGATGCGTCCTTACGATTTCCGATACCTTGCGATAGAACGCTTTCACGTTTTTCTTGCTCGGCTTGATTAGCAGCTTTCCACGGTATTTGCGGAAATTCCATCCAAGGAAATCGAAGCCTCGGTCAATGTGCGTGACGCAGGTCTTTTCCAGCGATAGCCGCAATCCTCGTTTTGCAAGGAATGCTTCTACCCATGGTCGGACTTCAATCTCTAACAGCTCTCGTGAGCTCCCAGTGATGACGAAGTCGTCCGCGTAGCGGACCACATTTACTTTGGCCCTACGAGCTTTCACAACACCCAGCCGCGCGTTTAAGTGCGCGGCGAGTCCCGTTTCCAACCCATTCAGAACGCAATTCGCCAGGGTTGGCGAAATGACACCACCTTGCGGTGTTCCCTCATCTGTCGGCGAGAAGCGACCCTGATGGACCACTCCGGCTTTCAACCATTTCCGTAGCACTTCCCTGTTTGTGAGAACACGGTCGAGCATCCAGTCATGATTGATATGGTCGAAGAACCCCTGAATGTCGGCTTCCAATACCCATTCGGCCGAGGCCTTCTGAGACAAGGAGACGAACAACTGGCTCATGGCATCGTGTGTTGAGCGCCCAGTCCGAAAGCCGTAGCTGTTCGGGTCGCTGGTGCACTCTGACACTGGCTCCAATGCAAGTAGGTGCAACGCCTGCATGGCCCTGTCAAACATGGTCGGAATGCCAAGCGGCCTTTCCTTCCCGTTTGCTTTGGGAATGTAGACCCGCCGCAGGGGCAGCGGTTTGTACCCTCGAAGATTCTTCAACCGACCGATCGCCGCCCATTTGGAGGCAGGCGAATCCCAAAGTTCGCGATCGACGCCACTCGTTCGTTTGCCTTGGTTTTCGGTCACTCGTCTCACGGCCAGCGCTCTGGCCGAGAACGAGTGAGTTAGAGACCTTTGCAGCGCTTTCACGCGGCGCCAGTCTTTTTCTTGCGTAGCCTTCGCTATACGGGTCTGCGTCGTCCGCACGTTCCGCGCCACTAGACCCCAATCGATGGAGTGCCAGTCTTGCGGTTCGCGTGAGGACGCAGACTCGTCGCGCGAAGCGACGTGTTTTCTCATGCTTTCCTCCAGGTTGAACCCCTGGAGACGCACACCTCCCCCGAAGGG
>NZ_QAIM01000335.1:0-3533 GCF_003061035.1 Acidovorax sp. HMWF018 | reverse complement strand
CGGCCAGCGCGCAGCCATCGAGGCCGTGGGCGGCGTGGACGCGGCCAAGCGGGTGCAGGCCGGCGAGGCTTTCGACGTGGTGGTGCTTGCCTCTGACGCCATCGACAAGCTCATCGCGGCCGGCGCCGTCGTGGCCGGCAGCAGGACCGACTGGGTGCGCTCCGGCGTGGCCGTGGCGGTGCGCGCGGGCGCGCCGCTGCCCGACATCGGCTCGGAAGACGCAGTGCGCAGTGCCGTGCTGGCCGCGCGCAGCATCAGCTATTCCACCGGCCCGAGCGGCGTGGCGCTGGCGAAACTGTTCGAGCGCTGGGGCATTGCCGACCAGGTGGCCGGCCGCATGGTGCAGGCCCCGCCCGGCGTGCCCGTGGGCTCCCTGGTGGCACGTGGCGATGTGGAGCTCGGCTTCCAGCAACTGAGCGAGCTGCTGCACGTGGAGGGCATCACCATCGTGGGCCCGCTGCCGCCTGCGATCCAGATCACCACCATTTTTTCATCGGGCGTCGCTGCCTCCAGCCAGCAGCCCGAGGCCGCCAAGGCGCTGCTCGACTTCTTCGCATCGCCAGCGGCGGCCGAAGCCAAGCAACGCCAGGGCATGGACCCTGCCTGAACCCGAACACCAAGATCCAAGGAGCACAACGCAATGAGCCTCATCATCGACTGCCATGGCCACTACACCACGGCACCCAAGGCGCTGGAGAACTGGCGCAACCAGCAGATCGCCGGCATCAAGGACCCGGCCGCCATGCCCAAGGTCGCCGATTTGCAGATCAGCGACGACGAGCTGCGCGAGTCCATCGAGACCAACCAGCTGCGCCTGATGAAGGAGCGCGGCAGCGACATCACGCTGTTCTCGCCGCGCGCCAGTTTCATGGCCCACCACATCGGCGACTTCAATGTCTCCAGCACCTGGGCGGCCATCTGCAACGAGCTGTGCCACCGCGTCTCCACCCTGTTCCCCGACAACTTCGTGCCCGTGGCCATGCTGCCGCAAAGCCCCGGGGTGGACCCCGCGACCTGCATCCCCGAGCTGGAGAAGTGCGTCAAGGAATACGGCGCGGTGGGCATCAACCTCAACCCCGACCCCTCGGGCGGCCACTGGACCAGCCCGCCGCTGACCGACCGCCACTGGTACCCCATCTACGAGAAGATGGTGGAGTACGACCTGCCCGCCATGATCCACGTGAGCACCAGCTGCAACGCGTGCTTCCACACCACGGGCGCGCACTACCTGAACGCCGACACCACGGCCTTCATGCAGTGCATCCAGGGCGACCTGTTCAAGGACTTCCCCACGCTCAAGTTCCTGATCCCGCACGGCGGCGGTGCCGTGCCCTACCACTGGGGCCGTTTCCGCGGCCTGGCGCAGGAGATGAAGAAGCCCCTGCTCGAAGACCACCTGCTGAACAACATCTTCTTCGACACCTGCGTGTACCACCAGCCGGGCATCGACCTGCTGAACACCGTGATCCCGGTGAAGAACGTGCTGTTCGCCTCCGAAATGATCGGCGCGGTGCGCGGCATCGACCCCACCACCGGCCACTACTACGACGACACCAAGCGCTACATCGAAGCGTCGAAGATCCTGAGCGGCGACGACAAGCACCAGATCTACGAAGGCAATGTGCGCCGCGTGTTCTCCCGACTCGATTCACGACTGAAGGCAAAGGGGCTCTGACATGTACGAATTAGGCGTTGTCTACCGCAACATCACCCGCGCCGATCGCGCAGCCGCTGACGGCCTGGCTGCCCTCGGCTCGGCTACCGTGCACGAGGCCATGGGCCGCGTGGGCCTGCTCAAGCCCTACATGCGCCCCATCTACGGCGGCCAGCAGGTCAGCGGCACAGCCGTCACCGTGCTGCTGCAGCCCGGCGACAACTGGATGATGCACGTGGCGGCCGAGCAGATCCAGCCCGGCGACGTGGTGGTGGCGGCCGTCACCTCCGAATGCACCGATGGCTATTTCGGCGACCTGCTGGCCACCTCGTTCCAGGCGCGCGGTGCGCGGGCGCTCATCATCGACGCCGGCGTGCGCGACGTGAAGACCCTGCAGGAGATGAATTTCCCCGTGTGGAGCCGCGCCATTTCCAGCAAGGGCACGATCAAGGCCACGCTGGGCTCGGTCAACATCCCGGTGGTGTGCGCCGGCATGTGGGTCACGCCGGGCGACGTGATCGTGGCCGACGACGATGGCGTGGTCTGCGTGCCCGCCGCGCGCGCCGCCGAGACGCTCGAGGCCGCGCGCAAGCGCGAGAGCTTCGAGGGCGAGAAACGCGCCAAGCTCGCCTCGGGCGTGCTCGGCCTGGATATGTACAACATGCGCCCCGGGCTCGAAAAGGCCGGGCTGCGCTACATCGACTGAGGACCTACGCCATGCCCATCCCCGCATCGGCGCAGGACTGGCACATCGGCCTCGTCGGCTACGGCGAGGTCGGCCGCATTCTCTGCGAGGACCTGCGCGCCCAGGGGCTGCGCGTCTCGGCCTACGACCGCAAGCTCGGCGGTGCGCTACAACGGCCCTTGTTGGAGCACGCGCGGGCCCATGGCGTCGAGTTGCTCGACAGCCACGCCCGGCTCGCGGCCACTGCCGACTTCGTGATCAGCGCCGTCACCGCCAGCCAGACGCTGGACGTGGCCCGGGCGTGCGCTCCGCAGGTGCGCAAGGAAGCCTTCTATCTGGACTTCAACTCGGCCTCCCCGGGTGCCAAGCAGGCGGCCGGCGCGCTGATTGATGCGGCCGGTGCCCGGTACGTCGAAGGCGCGGTGATGACCAGCATTCCACCTTACCGCATCAAGGTGCCGCTGCTGCTGGGCGGCGCCTCGGCCAGGGCGCTGGCCGAGGCCATCGCGCCGCTGGGCTTCGTCGCCAAGGTCGTCAGCGACCGGCTGGGCGTGGCCTCGGCCACCAAGATGTGCCGCAGCGTGATGGTCAAGGGCCTGGAGGCGATGGTGATCGAGAGCTTCACGGCCGCGCGGCACTACGGCGTGGAGGACGCGGTCATCGCCTCGCTCCAGGAGACCTTTCCCGGCATCGACTGGGAGAAGCAGGGCGCCTATTTCTTCCAGCGCGTGATCGAGCATGGCCGCCGCCGCAGCGAGGAGATGCACGAGTCCGCGAACACGGTGCGCGAAGCGGGCATGCCCGCCTTCTCCGCGCAGGGCACAGCCGAGCGCCAGGCCTGGATGGCGGACCGCGCGGACGCCGGGTCGTTCGGCGAACGCGGCGCTCCGGGATTCGCGCGCGCCGCCGACTGGCGCGCCGAGGCCGACCGCCTGTTGCAATCTCTCAAGGAACCCACCGCATGAGCACTTTCACGAAAACCCCAGGCTGGCTCGACTGGTACGCCGGACCCAGCAAGCCCCGCTTCCAGGTGCCGCCCGGCAGCGTGGACGCGCACTGCCACGTGTTCGGCCCGGGCGCGGAGTTCCCCTACGCGCCCGAGCGCAAGTACACGCCCTGCGATGCCTCGAAGCACGAGCTGTACGCGCTGCGCGACCACCTGGGCTTTGCCCGCAACGTGGTGGTGCAGGCCAC
>NZ_QAIM01000334.1:0-6795 GCF_003061035.1 Acidovorax sp. HMWF018 | reverse complement strand
GTCGGTGCGGTTTGTGGTGCCGTTCGCGCCAGGCGGCAGCTCGGAGATCGTGGCCCGCTCCACCGCTGCCGAGCTGGGCAAGACGCTGGGCCAGAGCGTGTATGTGGACAACAAGCCGGGCGCCGCAGGCAACATCGCCATGGGTGAAGTAGCGCGCTCCGACGACCAGCACACGCTGATCTTGGGCCACATCGGCACACTGGCCGTCAACCCCTTCATCTTCGACAAGCTGCCCTACGACGCCAACAAGGACTTCAAGCCCGTGAGCCTGCTGGCCAAGGTGCCCAGCCTGTACGTGGTGCACCCCGACGTGCCCGCCAAGAACCTCAAGGAGTTCATCGCCTACGCCAAGAAGAACCCGGCCAAGCTCAGCTATGGCTCGGCGGGCAACGGCAGCGCAGGCCACCTGGCGTTTGAATACCTCAAGATGACCGCCGAGATCTTCATGCTGCACGTGCCCTACCGTGGCACCGGCCCCATGATGACCGACCTGCTCTCGGGCCGCCTTGATGCCGCTGCCGTGGGCGCTGCCGCCCTGCTGCCTTTCATCAAGGCCGGCAAGGTGCGCTGCATTGCCACCGGATCGGCCAAGCGCCTGCCCCAGCTGCCCGACGTGGCCACGGTGGCCGAACAGGGCTTTCCGGGCTTTGAGATGACGCAGTGGTACGGCATGCTGGCGCCCGCCAACATGGCCCCGGCCAACCTCGACAAGCTGGCGGCCGAGACCGCCAAGGCCGTCAAGGCCCCCGGCTCGCTGGAGCGCCTGAACGCGGATGCTGCCGAGGCCATTGGCGGCACGCCAGCGCAGTTCGCGCAGTTCATCGCGTCCGAACAAGAGCGCTGGAAGAAGGTGCTGCTGCGCGCGAAGGTGAAGCCAGACTAACCCCCTGAGCCGCTTCGCGTCTTCCCCCTTTCTCTCGCCCCGCTGCGCGGGTCGGGAAGGGGGACGCAGCCAGTGCGGCGGGGCGGCCCTTGCACGGCTGCCTGGCCCGGGCAGTGCGTGCTCGCAAGCTTACTGCTGGCGCTTGCGCGCCGTGACCGCTCCGCGTTGAATGGCTCAATGCTGAAGGCAAGCCCTGCGTCATCCTCACAAACGGTAGCATCCCTCCATGCGCATCCTTCTGGCCGAAGACGACCACAACCTGGGCACCTGGCTGAGCCGTGCACTTGAGCATGCGGGCATCCAGGTCGAATGGGTGAACGACGGCCGCCTGGCCGACCGCGCGCTGCAGCAGCACGACAACTACGACGCACTGGTGCTGGACCTGGGCCTGCCCGGGCTGGACGGGCAGGCGGTGCTGCAGCGCTTGCGCGACCGCGACCAGCGCCTGCCCGCGCTGATCCTGACGGCACGTGATTCTCTGGACGAGCGCGTGCGCTCGCTCAACGCGGGGGCCGACGACTTTCTGGCCAAGCCCTTCGAGCTGGCCGAGCTGGAAGCACGCCTGCACGCCCTCGTGCGCCGCGCGCGTGGCAACGAGCACCAGCGCCAGGCCTGCGGTGCGCTGGTATACGACAGCGCCCGCAAGCAGTTCACCCTGCGCGGCGAGCCCCTGGCCCTGTCCCCGCGCGAACATGCCGTGCTGCGCGTGCTGGTGCAGCGCAGTGGCGAGCCGTTTTCCAAGCAGCAGATCCTGGACCGCGTGTTCACCGACGATGACGATGTGCACCCCGAAGCCGTCGAGGTGTTTGTGCACCGCCTGCGCAAGCGGCTGGATGGCAGTGGTGTGCGCATCACCACGCTGCGCGGCCTGGGCTATGCGCTGGAGGCGGACTGAACGATGGGCCTGACCGCACGCCTGCGCCGCGCCAGCCTGTGGCGGCTGCTGGCCATGCTGCTGCTGCCGCTGCTGGCCCTGGTGACGGGCGTGGAGCTGTGGATGACCCGGCACGATGCGCTGGAGGCCGCCAACGCAGCCTACGACCGCTCGCTGCTGGGCGCGCTCAAGTCCATCGACGCCAACATCTCGACCGCCTCCGGTGGCCTGTCGGCCGAGCTGC
Organism: Acidovorax sp. HMWF018; assembly: GCF_003061035.1. NCBI lineage: Bacteria > Pseudomonadati > Pseudomonadota > Betaproteobacteria > Burkholderiales > Comamonadaceae > Acidovorax > Acidovorax sp. HMWF018. Next base: position 4,794 of record NZ_QAIM01000334.1, on the reverse strand, counting down.
CGTACAGCATGCTGGAATTCTTTGAACTCACGGCCAGCGGCAATGTGTACTTTCGCGTGGCGTCGTCCGACGGACTGGTGGAGCTGGGCAATGCCGACCTGCCCCTGCCCGCCGGGCCGCTGGAGCCTGGCGTACCGCGTTTTTATGACGCTACCTACTTTGGAGAGTCCGTGCGACTGGCCGCCTACCGCCGCGCGCTGGACCGTGCAGAGCCCGCATCCACCGTGCTGGTGCAGGTGGCCGAAAGCACGCGGTCGCGCGAGGACTTCACAGCCCGCTTTGTGCGCCGCGCGGTGCAGCGCGATGCGCTGGTGCTGGCCCTGATGGTGCTGGGCACCGCAGCGCTGCTGGCCGTGGCGCTGCGCCCGCTGGCGCGGCTGGCGCGCGAGGTGCAGGCCCGCAGCGGCGACGACATGACCCCGCTGGCATCCAACGACCTGCCCGCTGACATCCGCCCGCTGGTGGACGCGGTCAATCAGCAGATGGCGCGCACGCAAGATCTGGTGGCACAGCAACGGCAGTTTCTGGACGATGCCTCGCACCAGCTGCGCACCCACCTCACCACGCTGCAGATGCAGATCGACTACGCACGCCGCGAGGGCGACACCACGCAGGTGCAGCACACGCTGGCAGCCATCGGAGGCGAGATCGCCCGCGCCACGCGCAGCACCCAGCAACTGCTGGCGCTGGGCCGCAGCGACACAGCGGCGGTGGAGCTGACGCCGTTCGACCTGGCCGCGCTGCTGCGCACGGTGGCGCTGGAGCTGCTGCCCCAGGCGCGCGCCAAACAGATCGACTTTGGCATCCATACGCCTGCCGCTGGCATCGAGGCCGTGGGCGACAGTGGCCTGCTGCGCGAGGCCCTGACCAATCTGGCAGCCAATGCCATCGCCTACACCCCCGCGCGGGGCACTGTCACGGTGTCGGCAGCGGGTGACAGCCTGGGCTGGAGCATCAGCGTGGAGGACAATGGCCCCGGCCTGCCCGCCGAAGAGCGCGACGCCCTGGGCCAGCGCTACCGGCGCGGCTCGCAGGCCACGGCGGGCGGCTCCGGCCTGGGGCTGGCCATTGCGCGGTCGATTGCCGAGCGGCACCGGGGCAGCCTGCGGCTGCAGGCGCGCGCTGAAGGGCCAGGGCTCCTGGCAATACTCTGGTGGCCCCGCGCCTGACACAGTCTGCTGAACAAGTGAACGCTCCACACCCCATGCCGCAGCCCTTGCCCACCAAAGACCGCCCGCTGACAGCGCGTTGCAGCCGCCGCCAGCTGCTGCAGACGCTCGCGGCCGCGGCCAGCGCTGGTGCGGGCCTGGCTCCCTTCCCGGCGACGGCCGACGCATCCCGTGAGCCGGCGGAATGCATTGCGCCTTCACGCCCCGGCGGCGGATTTGACCTGACCTGCGGTCTGGCCTCACAGGCACTGCAGGCCGTGCGCCCTGGCCGCTCGCCGCTGCGCACCCGCTACCTGCCCGGCGGCATCGGCGCGGTGGCATTTGACCAGGTGGCCACCGGCCGCCTGGGAGGGCCCGGCACGCTGGTGGCGTTCTCCAGCGGCTCGCTGCTCAACATGGCGCAGGGCCGCTTCGGCCCACACCCGGTGAGCGCCGTGCGCTGGATAGCGACACTGGGCAACGACTACGGCGTGGTGGCTGTGCACCGCGATGCCCCCTACCAGCGCTTGCAGGACGTGGTCACCGCCTTGCAAAAAGATTCGGGCCGCGTGGTGTTTGGCGCCGGCGGCACGCTGGGCAGCCAGGACTGGGTCAAGGCCGCGCTGCTGGTGCGCGCAGCGGGGCAAGACCACAAGCGCATGCGTTTTGTATCGTTTGAAGGCGGCGGCGAAGCGCTCAAGGCGCTGGGTGGCCGGCACATCGACATCTTCACCGGCGACGCGGCCGAGGCCACTCGGGCCGCTGCAGAAGGCCTGCCGGTGCGCATCCTGGCGGTGCTGGCCCCCACGCGGCTGCCCGGCACACTGGCCGCCCTGCCCACGGCACGCGAGCAGGGCATTGACCTGCAATGGACCACTGTGCGCGGCCTCTACATGGCCGCTAGCGTGCCCGATGCCGACGCCCACGCCTGGACGACCGCCCTGCAGGAAGCCCAGGCAGCGCCTGGCTACGCGGCCCTGTGCGCCCGCCATGGGCTGTACCCCTTCGCGCTGAGCGGCGCGGCGCTGGATGACTATGTGCAGCGCAGCCTGGCCGACTATCGCCGCCTGGCGCAGGATCTGGGGCTGCGGTCCTGGCCGCGTTGATCTGCGCTGCGCACCACCTCCTGAGCGATTGGTCCGCTGACCGTCCCTACGCGGGCAAGGCACCCACTCCTTGTAGTCCGGGCAACCCGGCAGACCGGTCATCGGCAGGTAGCACTGCTGTGCGGCGCTCGGCCTCGGCGTCTCCCGCTGCGGGCAAGGAAGACTGCGCCACATAGGCCGTCAGGGTGTTGCGCCACTCTTCGTTCGATGCGTCCATGGCGTGTCGCATGCGCGCCAGCAGCCAGCCTGCTGCCCCGACCGTCAAGGCCAGCATAGCCAGAAGCCCATACACCAAGGACGCCGGGAAATGCCCTGCTTTCAGCTGTTCCACACGGGCCAGCAATGCGAGCGTGGCCTGATGGTCTTGCTCGGCCTGCGCGCGCATGCGATCCACTTCCACCTGCAAGGCCTGCATGCGCGCGCCGGGGGATCCCGCGCCGTCCGGCGCGTTGACCTCCGCAGCCGAAGCCGCCACCGGCATCAGTGTTGCGCCGTCGGACGGAGCCCCTTCGCCCGAGGCGGGCGGCGTGACCAGCGCCGTCAACGGCTCCATCACCAGCCGGGGCTTGGACGGTCCAGGCGCAACAGGTGCCGCTGCTGGAGCCAACGAGGCGGTGGACGATGCCGACGCCTGTGCGGGGGGCGCTGCTGCGGCCTCGGGCGCCATGCTGGGCACGGTGCTGGGTGGCTCGTGAGGCGCCGTCTGCGCAGTGCTGGTCACGGAAGCCACTGCCGCTGTGTCAGCGGACCGGCTGCGCGCAACGGGAGCCCCGGCTGACTTTGCGGCCAGTTTCGTGCCCTTGCGGGCTACCCGGCTGGCGGCCAACGCCTTGCGCGGCCGCGAGGGGCCCATTGCGGTTGCAGAAGACGCTTCTCCGGCAACCACCCCAGCCGCCCGTGATGGGGAGGCATCTGCCAACGGCACCTCCCAGGGAATCGCCACTGGCCTCAGCCCGGCAGCAACGGTGGCGGGCAGATCGGACAGAAAGGTGTATTCGCGCGTCACCCGGCCCGTGCAATGGACAGAAACCTGGGCCGTCAGCACCGGCTCGTCGGCCAGATGGGAGGACTGCACCCGCAGCACCGGATTGCGCTCCGGTTCGCCCGGCCGCACGCTCACCTGGACACGGCCTGCCGGCACGGCCACATCGCCAGACACCAGCCGCGCTTGCGGGCACAAGGCGTCCACCGACATGCCGGGGTCCAGCTGGACTTCAAAGCCCAGGTCGATGGGCTGTCCCAGCCACACCTTGCCTTGCGGCGCGCCCAGGGACAGGGCTTCCGCCGCCTCGGCCAGCAGCCCCAGGACGACGACGATCAGGGAGTTACGAAGCATCACAACCACCTCCAGCCATTGCAATTAGTTTCTACATGAAACAAAACACAACGAAAAGAAATGAATGCGCAGGCCTCAGTGCCAGACCCCGGACAGATCGCGGTTGGGTGCGCCTGGCGTTGAGCAACGGGCCGTGTGGCCCGCTACCGCTCCAGCCACCACTGAATCACCACCTTGGCCAGGAATCCCAGAAAACCCACGCCCAGGCCCAGGAAGAGCACAAAAGTGCCAAAGCGTCCGGCCTTCGATTCCCACGCGAGCTGCCCGATGATGAACAGCATGTAGGCGATGAACGCCCCCACCCCGTAGGTGAGGAAGAAGCCCGAGATCTGCGCCTCGGTAAATCCAAAAATCACGATGTCCCTCCAGGCCGGCGCACAGGGGCAGCTGGCACTGCGGGGGCCACCAGGTCACGCTCGGGCAGGCTGGATGCATCCACCAGGTCGCGGTATGCGTGCCAGCTGGCATGCCCCAGCATGGGCATCACAGCGATCAGGCCCAGCAGCAGGGAACCCAGGCCCAGCAAGGTAAAGCCCAGGATGATCGCTGCCCAGAACGCCATCGGCAGCGGGTTGGTGATGACCGCCTGCCAGCCGGTGAGCACCGCCTGCAGCAGCGTGGCGCGGCGGTCCAGCAGCAGAGGCATGGCCACCACGCTGGACGCAAAAATGGGCGCGGCCATCAGGCTGCCCAGCGCCAGCCAGATTTCAAACAACCAGCCGTCACGCGCCATGACCACGTGGCGCAAAAAGTCGAGCGGTGTCTCGATGGGCACGGGCGCCAGCAGCGTAATGAGCGCCGCCGAGGTCATGACCCAGCCCGAGGCGGCCAGCGCCAGCAGGGCCCCGAACTGCAGCATGCACCAGTAGTCGCCGCCCCATTTGTTCACATGGCTGTTCTGCCAGTTGAGCCAGGTCTTGAGCACCACGCCCAGGTTTGCGGCTTCGCCACGCTCCAGCGCGCGGCTCAGCGCATACAGACTGGTGGCCAGCACCGGCGCCACCACCAGGAAACCCGACAGAGCCCCCGCCAGCAGCCAGAAGCGGTGGTGCGCCACGGCAAAGATGGCGGCGCCAAACAGTGTGAGTGCCAGGCCATGCGCAAAACTGATCCAGCCCGCCCGCGCCATGTCGCGCCAGGCCAGCACCAGCCAGGTCATGGGCTGCATCATGCCGATGGTGCGGATGGCGGGCAACGGAGGGGG
>NZ_QAIM01000333.1:0-14302 GCF_003061035.1 Acidovorax sp. HMWF018 | reverse complement strand
ATCCCTGGTGGGCGGGGGGCGCCGGGGGCACCGCAGCCGCGTGGGGTGTGCCGCTAGGGATGTCCTGCATCACCCTCGCGAGTCGGTGGTAGTGCGGATCAGGACAGGCCGCCAGGCGTCTTTTTGCAGCCAATAGCGGGCTATTGGCAAGAAAAGCAACGCAGCGGACTGCCTGAGACCGCGCTATCACAGACCGCAGGGAGTGATGCAGGTCATCCCTGGTAGTTGTTCTTCACCCGCACGTAGTGCTCTGCCGAGTACTTCAGATACGCAATCTCCGCCTCGGTCAGCGCGCGTTGGCGCACTGCGGGGCGGCCGATGTAGAGGTACCCGCTCTCCAGCACCTTGCCGGGCGAGACCAGGCTGCCCGCGCCCAGCATCACGCGGTCTTCGATGATGGCGTCATCCATCACGATGGAGCCCATGCCGATGAGGCATTCGTTGCCGATGCAGCAGCCGTGCAGGATCACCGAGTGGCCCACCGTGACGTAGTTGCCGATGACCAGCGGCGAGCCTTCGGGCTTGCTGGCGTTGCGGTGCGACACATGGCCCATGGTCAGGTCCTGCACGTTGCTGCACACACCCACGGTGATGCGGTTCACATCGCCGCGCAGCACGGCGTTGCACCACACCGAGCTGTCGCGGCCCAGCGTGACGTCGCCGATGACCTGGGCAGAGTCGTGGATGAAAACGCCGGTGTCCAGGACCGGGGCGGTGTCGAGGTAGGGAGCGAGGGGCATCTTGGTGTCAGGCTGCGTGGAAAGAACGGGCGAGCGTAGTGCAAATCGCACCTCACGCTGGCTTGCTGGCCAGGGTGGTGGCGTGGGTCAGCGCGCTGGGGCGCGGCGAGGGGCAGGTTTCGCAGCGGTGGCAACAGGGGCTGCCGCTGCCTTGCCCGTGCTTCCAGCCGGGGCCTTTTTTACGGGGGACTTGGCCTCCTGGGTGGGCGCGGCGTAGAACCCCAGGAACATATCCACCGCATCCCCTACCACTTGCGCTTGCTGTGCGGCGCTCAAGGGTGGCTGGCCCATGGCCAGCTGGGGCCAGAACGCAAATGCCTTGACCATGCCCTGCAGTTGCTGCGCGGCATAGGGCACGTCCATGGTGGCGCGCAGGCGGCCATCCTGCTGGGCCGCGCGCAGCCAGCGCGGCAGGCCCTCTTCCTTGGCCGAGAGCTTGGCGGTGATGCCGCGCGCGCGCTCGGGGGTGTGCATCATGTCGGCCATGGCCACGCGGCTCAGGTCGATGAAGCTCGCGTCGTTGAGCAGGCGCATCTTTTGCGCCAGCAGCTCCAGCAGTTGGTCGCGCAGCGGGCGCGTGGGGGTGTAGGCCAGTTCGTCGGGTGACTGGCTGCGCTCCCACATCAGCAGCAGAATGGCTTCGAACAGTTCTTCCTTGCTTGGGAAGTGGTTGTACACCGTGCGTTTGGACACATCCGCCGCTGCGGCCACGCGGTCCATGCTGGTGCCGTTGAAGCCGTGTTCGCGGAACTCGCCGATGGCGGCCTGCACGATGGCATCGCGCTTGCGGTCGGTCAGGCGAGGGGTGGGCTGGGAGGCGATCATGCGCAAATTTTACACCGGGTAGTTTACTTTTCTAAAAAGTGCACTACACTGTGCAGTGTAATTTCTATGTCGCAGATCCGGTGTCACTCTCCATCGCCCGCCGCCGCCGTCTGCTCCCGGCACTTTGTGTCGCCTTCGTTGTACTGATCGCCATGGCCTACAGCCTCTTTTCCCGCGCCGCCCAGCCGGTGGCCGCCTATGAACAGTCGCCGCAGTTTGCGGGTGGCAAGTTTCGCAACGTGGCACCCCGCCATGCGCTGGGCGCCCTCAAGACGCTGCAGGTGATGTGGCGCTTTGCCACCGGCAAGCCCGACGACTCGGTGCCGCGCCAGCCCGTGCCGGTGTACGCGGTGATGCGGTCAGACCTGCTGGCCGCGCCCGACCTGAGCCTGTGGCGCCTGGGGCACTCCACCCTGCTCTTCAAGATCAACGGCCAGTTCTGGCTGACCGACCCGGTGTTTTCCGAGCGCGCCTCGCCGTTCCAGTTCCTGGGCCCCAAGCGTTTTCACGCGCCGCCCATCACGATTGACGAGCTGCCGCCCATCACCGGCGTGATCCTGTCGCACGACCACTACGACCACCTGGACTACGCAGCCATCCAGAAGCTTGCGCCCAAGGTGGAGCACTTCATCACGCCGCTGGGCGTGGGCGACCGGCTCATCGCCTGGGGCGTGCCGGCGGCCAAGGTGCAGCAGTTGGACTGGTGGCAGGGCACCACCATCGGCGGGCTGCAGCTGGTGGCCACGCCTGCGCAGCATTTCTCGGGCCGTGGCCTGTCGGACGGCAACAGCACGCTGTGGGCCTCGTGGGTGCTGATCGCGGGTCAAGGCGCTGACCAAGTCCGCGTCTTCTTCAGTGGCGACACGGGCTACTTCGACGGCTTCAAGGCCATTGGTGAGCGGTTCGGCCCGTTCGATCTGACCCTGATCGAAACGGGCGCCTACAACGCCGACTGGCCCGACATCCACATGCACCCCGAGGAGAGCCTGCAGGCCCATCTGGACGTGAAGGGGCGCCATCTGTTCCCCATCCACAACGGCACGTTCGACCTGTCGCTGCACCCGTGGGTGGAGCCGTTCGAGCGCATCACCGCCCTCGCGGCGGCAGCGCAGGTGCCGCTGGTGGCGCCCATCATGGGCGAGCGGCTGGACATCCGCGCGCCCGCGCTGTCCACGCACTGGTGGCGCAAGGTGGAGCCGCAGGCTGTGGTTCAGACGGAGGGCCTTGGCACGGCCCTGGCCCCGCAGCCCGGCGCGTGGTGAAGCACCAGCGCCCGCATCACCGCTGACGCACGAGGCCGCCCACCACGCGAGCGGCCGCGCGGATCTCTGCATCGTCAAACCCCGCATAGCCCAGCAGCCAGCCCCGGCGCGCCGACTGCATCGCATAGCGCGACAGCGGCGCCAGCATCACGCCCGCCGCCAGCGCCTGGCGGCTCAGGGTTTCGTCGTCTGTGCCGGGTGCTACCTCGTGCAGCAGGTGCATGCCACGATCGCTGGTGGCCAGTTGCCAGGCGCCGTTGCTGGCCTCGGCCAGTGCGGCGCGCAGCGTGTGTTGCCGCTGCAGGTACAGCTCGCGCATCTGCCGCAGGTGGCGCAGCAGGTGACCTTCGGCAATGAAGCGTGCCAGCACCGCCTGGGTGTCGCCCGGTGCATGCCGGTCGGTGATGGCGCGGGCCATGGCAAAGGCCTCCACCAGCGCGGGCGGCACCACCACAAAGCCCAGGCGCAGGCCCGGGTGCAGCGTCTTGCTGAAGGTGCCCACGTACAGCACGCGCTCCGAGCCCGGCAGGCTGCACAGGGCAGGCACGCGCTGGGCCTTGCCATCGTTCTTGCCGTACTGGAACTCGCCGTCATAGTCGTCCTCGACCACCCAGGCGTCATGCGTGCGTGCCCACTGCAGCAGCGCCTGCCTTCGCGCCAGGCCCATGCACACGCCGGTGGGGAACTGGTGCGTGGGTGTGACGACGGCCATGCGCGCGTTCGGCCATTGCGCCGCAGCGGTGTCGATGCGCAGGCCGTCTCCATCCATGTCCACCGGCCGCGCCAGCGCGCCGTGGCCCAGCAGGCTAGCGCGGATGCCGGGGTAGCCGGGGTCTTCCACGAGCACCTCGTCGCCTACGTCCAGCAGCAGCCGCGCAATCAGGTCAATGCCCTGCTGCGAGCCCGAGCACACCACCACCTGCGCCGCATCGCAGCGGATGCCGCGCGAAGCCCATAGCCATTGCGCCACGGCCTGGCGCAGGTCGGGGTCGCCAGCCGGGTCCAGGTACTGCGCGCGGTTACTGCGCTGGCCTGAACTGGCCTGGCGTGTCAGGCGGTCCCACAGCGCAAACGGAAAGGTGGCGACTTCTGGCGCGCCAATGCGAAACGCCTTGGCCGCCGCCAGGGGCGGGCGCCAGCGCGCCGCTGTGTCGGCGATCAGCTGCCCCCGGCGCGACAGGCCCCGGGGCGGCGCCACCAGGCCTTGCGGGGCAGGCAATGTGGCGGCCACGGCCTGCGACACATAGGTGCCGTCGCCCACGCGGGCTTCCACATAACCCTCGGCCTGCAGGCGTTGCACGGCCCACAGCACGGTGTTGCGCGACACGCCCAGGCTGGCCGCGTGCTCGCGCGAGGGTGGCAGGCGGATGCCCGCGCGCAGGCTGCCCTGCTCGATGGCGCGGCGCAGTTGCGCATACACCTGCTGGCGCAGGGTGGCAGTGGTTCGATTGGCTCCGGGGCTGGGCACAAATTGGCTCTTTCAATATGGGGATGTACTCATAAACTGAAGAACCATTGTAGAAACCCGGGCCCCCTAACGGGTCCGATCCTCTTGAAAGCACCCCATGGCCGAGCACACCGCCACCATCACCTGGTCCCGTGGCACCGACGACTTTCTGGACAAGCGCTACCACCGTGCCCACACGTGGCAGTTTGACGGCGGCGCCACCGTGGCCGCGTCGTCGTCGCCCCATGTGGTGCCGCTGCCGTACTCCGACGCGGCGGCGGTGGACCCGGAAGAAGCCTATGTCGCCGCGCTGTCGAGCTGCCACATGCTGTGGTTCATGGACTTCGCCAGCCGCGCGGGCTATCGGCTCAACCGCTACACCGACGCGGCCGTGGGCACCATGGCCAAGAACGCAGAGGGCCAGCTGGTCGTCACCCACGTGCAGCTGAGGCCCGTCACGCGCTTTGACGCAGCGCACGCGCCCAGCGCTGCCCAGCTGGAAGACCTGCACCACCGCGCCCACACATCGTGTTTTCTGGCCAACTCGGTCAAGACGCAGATCGACTGCGCCCCGGTGCTTGAAGTGGAAGGGGGCTGACATGGCCAACCCCCACCGGCAGTTTCAGGTGGCCGATGCCGCTGCCCAGCAAGCCCTGGTACGTGCCCAGCCTTTGGCCACACTGGTCATTGCGCACGAAGGCGCGCAACACGTCAATCACATCCCGCTGTACCTGGACCCGGCGCGCGGCCCGCAGGGCACGCTCATCGGCCATGTGGCGCGCGCCAACGCGCTGTGGCCGCTGTTGCCCCAGCAGGCGGTGGCGGTGTTCCACGGCCCGCAGGCCTATGTGTCGCCCTCATGGTATCCATCGAAAGCCCTGGACGGCAAGCAGGTGCCCACCTGGAACTACGCCACCGTGCACGCCCACGGCGCACTGAGCGCGTTTGACGACCCCACACGCCTGCGCGGCATCCTGCACACCCTGAGCGAGCAGCACGAGGCCCACCGCCCCGACCCCTGGCGCATCGACGACGCGCCGCCCGACTACATCGACAAACTGCTGCGCGCCATCGTGGGTATCGAGCTGGCGGTGGAGCGCTGGGAGGGCATCTGGAAGGTGAGCCAGAACCGCACCGACACCGATCGCGCCGGCGTGGTGCAGGGCCTGATGGCGGAGGGCACCAGCGCGGCCGAGGACATGGCCGCGCTGGTGCTGGGCCGGTTGATGGCGTGAGGGATGCGATCGGCAGGGGCTATCAAAATTGATAGCGCCCCAGGCATGATGCACTAGCGCTACCGCCCGTTTTGGCGCCAAAACCTCGTGCTAACACATTCTCAGGCGCCCTTCACCCTTCCAGCGTCTCCACCCGCAGCGTGACCACCGGCCCCGCCACTGCAGGGTGCGCCGCCAGTGCAAACACGGCCAGGTCCACGGTGGACTGCGCCACGGCATCGGTCAGCACCAGTACCTGGGGGCCGCTGCCGGGGGGCAAGGCCTTGTCATGTGCCAGTGCCACCTGCAGCACCGGCACGTGCTGCGCAGCCAGCCAGGCGCCCACGGCCTCGATCTGCTGGGCGCTGTGCACCGGCACGCGCAGATAGTGGCGGGTGTGGACGGCCGCGCGGGGCAGTACCGCCAGTTGCTCGTCCACGGCCTGGGGGTGGAAGCCCAGGTGTGGCACGCGCTGCGCCGCGTGGGTGCCATCGAGCCGCGCCACATCCACCAGGTCGGCAATCACGGCCGATGCGGTCTGCTCCGACCCCGCGCCCGCGCCGTAGTACATCGTCACGCCCGACGCATCGCCCTTGACCATCACGGCGTTCATCGACCCGTTCACATGCGCCAGCAAATGGGTGGCGGGCACCAGCGCGGGCTGCACGCGCAACTCCACCCCCTCCACATTGCCTTCCGAGTCACCCTCCTTGCGCCGCTTGGCCACGCCCAGCAGCTTGATGCGAAAGCCCAGTTGCTCGGCACAGGCCACGTCCAGGCCCTGCAACGCGGTGATGCCTTCCACCTGCGCATCGGCAAACCGCACCGGCATGCCAAACGCATTGGCCGCCAGCAGCGAGATCTTGTGCGCCGCGTCCAGGCCCTCGATGTCAAACGTCGGATCGGCTTCGGCGTAGCCCAGCGCCTGGGCCTGCGCCAGCGCTTCGGCAAAGCCCACACCCTCGTCGCGCATCTTGCTCAGGATGAAGTTGGTGGTGCCGTTGATGATGCCCGCCACCCACTCGATGCGATTGGCCGTGAGGCCCTCGCGCAGCGCCTTCACGATGGGGATGCTCACCGCCACCGCGCCTTCGTAGGCCACGGCCACGCCGTGCTGGCGCGCGGCGGCAAAGATCTCGTTGCCATGCTCGGCCAGCAGCGCCTTGTTGGCCGTGACCACATGTTTGCCCGCACGGATGGCGGCCAGCACCCAGTCGCGTGCGGGGCCGGTGCCGCCAGCGGCCTCCACCAGCACATCCACGTCGGGGTGGGTGGCGACCTGCATGGGGTCGTTGGTCAGCGCCACGTCCTTGCCCACCACGCTCATGGCGCGGGCCAGGCTGCGGGCGCAGACCACCACCAGCTTGATGCCCCGGCCCGCACGGCCCGCAATCAGCGCCTGGTTGCGCGCCAGCACGCGGAAGGTGCCTGCGCCCACGGTGCCAATGCCAATCATGCCCACGCGCAGGGGGCGCATGGCCGTGGCGGACGACGGCAACAACGGGGCTTCGAGGGACTGGACGGGATCGCGGTACATGGACTTCTCCGGCTAACGAACAAACAAAAAAACCCAGCTGCCAGAGCTGGGTTTCGTGCATTCGTCTTGGGGGAGAAGAGAGCGATCACCAGGTGGCTGCCGAAACGGCCACCTGCGCGTGCTCAGGTGGCCGCGGTGGTAATGGTGGTAATCATTCGTGCACCCAGTGCCCGCTGTTCACCATTGGCCCGCGTGGAGGCGGGCGGCATCATGCCCATGCCTTGGAAGGCAGCGGCGCGTGCGGTGGTGATGGGGAGGGAGGTGAACGACATGAAGGGCGCAGTGTACCGGATGCGAGCCAGGGCCTGTCAACCTGCCCGTACGCGCCTTTGTTAGCCTGTGGCGCAACGGCCTCACCGCCCCGGGGTGGCCGCCACCCGCACCATGCGGATCGCATCGAATGGGCAGCGCACCGCACACAGCGCGCACCCGGTGCAGCCCGGCGCGTCGTGCAGGGTGGAGCACTTGGGGCCCCAGGGCCCCGTACCCAACACCTGCAGCGACAGCACATGCGGCGGGCACACCGCCACACACCAGCCGCAGCCGGTGCAGCGCTGGGGGTCGATGGTGGGCAAGGCCTTGGGGGTTGTGGTGGTCATGGGGTGCCTGGTGCTGGCAGTGTGCCCCTGGAGCGGGCTCCCCACAAGGAGCGCGCTACAGTGTCCCCATGAACGCAGAACCCCACTCCACCATCACCCGCCATCTGTTGATCACCGGCCATGTGCAGGGCGTGGGCTACCGCTGGTCCATGGTGCAGGCCGCCGCGCGCCTGGGCGTGACGGGCTGGGTGCGCAACCGCCAGGACGGCCGTGTGGAGGCCTGCGCCTGGGGCCCGGAACCCGCCGTGCTGGCGCTGATCGACTGGGCGCACCAGGGGCCAGCACATGCGCGGGTGGACCGCGTGGTGGTAGGCAATGTGCCCGATGGCGGCGAGGCCCCGCAGGGCTTCACTCAGCGCGAGACGGTGTAGCGCCCAGCTGCCTGAGCAACTCCATCGCCCCTGCCGGCGCCCGCTCTTTGGCGCCGTTGATGAAGTACACAAACACATCGCGTGGCCGGTCGCCGCTGGTCCAGGTGCGCACGCCCTGTGCCCATTGCGCAATCGCATCGGCGGTGTAGCCCGTGGGCACATCGGCCTGGCCACGCATCAGCCGCAGGTAGGCAAAGTCGGCCTCCGCATCCGCGATGGCCGGAAATTGGTCGGAGTCGGTGTACACAGGCACGCAGCCATACCGGCGCGCCAGCGCCACAAACGCGGGCGTCGCAAAACTCGGGTGGCGCACATCCAGCGCGTGGTGCAGCTGCAGGCCATCCACCTTCTGCGGCAGCAGGGCCAGAAAGGCCTCGAAGTCGCCCGGCTCAAACGCCTTGGTCGGCATGAACTGCCACACGATGGGCCCGAGCTTGCCCTTCAGTTCCGAGATGCCACTGTCGACAAACCGCGCGATCGAATCGCCCGCGTCCGCCAGCACGCGCCGGTGCGTGGCAAAGCGGTTGGCCTTGAGTGAGAACACAAAGCCTTCAGGCGTCTCATCGCGCCATTTGGCAAAGGTGGGTGGTTTGAAGGTGCTGTAGTAGGTGCCGTTGACCTCGATCGCCGTGAGCTGCCGGCTGGCGTATTGCAGCTCCTTGCTGTGCGCCAGTCCTGCGGGGTAGAAGCTGCCGCGCCAGGGCTCGAAGGTCCAGCCGCCGATGCCGACGCGGATGCGCGGGTTGCTGGCGCTGATCTCGCTCTGCGGGGTGCTGACAGGTGTGTCCACGGCGTTGCCCTTTTGAGAGTCCACGGAGCGGCCACTGTAGCAGCGGCGCTGGTGCGCATGCCTATGCCGGTAGCGCTTCTGGCAGCTCTACCCGCGCCTCCAGCCCCTGCGCGCCGTCCGCGCGTGGACCCAGTATCAGGCGGCCGCCCAGGGCCTTGGCCAGCTCGCTGGCAATGGCCAGGCCCAGACCGGTGCCACCGGTGCCCCGGTTGCGCGAATCTTCCAGCCGCACATAGGGCTGCAGCACGGCGGCGAGGTCCGCCGGGGGGATGCCAGGCCCATGATCGATGACGCGCACCAGGCACTGGCCTGGCCTTTCTGCCTCCAGCGTCAGCTCGGCGGCACCCGCAAACTTGAGCGCGTTGTCCACCAGGTTGCACAGCAGGCGGCGCAGGGCCTGGGGGCGGGTGTCGCAGGTCACATCCACTGCCTGCAGCACTTGTACCGGCAGGCCGGCATCGGCGTAGTCGCGCGCAATGCTCTCCACCAGCGCGCGCAGGTCCACGCGCTGCGCGGGCTCGCGCACGGCCTGCGATGAGCGCGCGTAGGCAATGCCCTCTTCCACCAGCGACTGCATTTCGGCCAAGTCGGCGTGCAGCTTGTCGCGCAGCGTGGTGTCGTCCAGCAGATCCGCGCGCAGGCGCAGCCGGGTGATGGGTGTTTGCAGGTCGTGCGAGACGGCGGCCAGGATCTGCATGCGTTCCTGAAGATGCGCCTGGATGCGCTGCTGCATGTGGTTGAAGGCAACGGCGGCGCGCACCACTTCGCGCGGGCCGTCTTCAGCCAGCGGCACGGTGGGGCGGTCGGCGCCCAGCGCATCGGCCGCATCGGCCAGCGTGCTCAGGGGCCGCGTGGCTGCACGCACGGCCCACGCGCACAGGCCCACCAGCAGCGCCAGCTGCAGTGCCAGCGCGCCCAGCACCCAGGGCGATATCTGCAGCCGGGGCTCGTCCATGTCCACGGCCAGGGGCGTACCGTCGGCCAGGCGCAGCTGCAGCCGCAGCTCGGTGCCCGGCACATGGGGGTCGATCACCTGCACCGGGCGGTCAGTGGGCAGTGTGGCCGCCACAGCGCTGGCAACGAGGCGGGCCAGCTGGGACGGGTCGGCAGGTGCGTCCAGGGGTTCGGCCAGTGCAAAGCGGTAGTTGCGGCGCGCCAGCCGGTCCACCCACTGTGCGCGCTCGGTGGCAGGCAGGCGTTCCAGCATGGCGACCGAGCTGGCCACGTCGCTGGCGAAATACGACACCATGGCCCGCCGCATGGTCATGCTGCGCTCGGTGAACGCCAGCACAAACGTCAGCGCATGTGCCAACGCTAGGCCCAGTGCCATCACCAGCAGAATGCGCCCGAACAAAGAGCGTGGCCACCAGCGCAGCGTCATGGCGCAGCTCCTGCGGGTGCTGCCGCAGCTTGCACATCGGCGCAGAACACGTAGCCCTCGTTGCGCACGGTCTTGATGTAGCGCGAGCCGCGCGCGCCATCGCCCAGCCGCTGGCGCACACGGCTCACCAGCAGGTCGATGGAGCGGTCGAACACATCGGCATCGCGCCCCTGTGTGAGCTGCAGCAGCTGGTCGCGTGTGAGGATGCGCTGCGGGTGGTCCAGCAGCACACGCAGCAGGCGGTATTCGGCGCCCGACAGCGCCACCACTGCGCCCGTGGCATCGAGCAGGTGGCGTGCGGTGGTGTCCAGCCGCCAGTCCCCAAACGTGAGGTGGCGCGCGGGTTCGGCCTTGGCCAGATTGGGCGGCAGCATGCGCGTGCGCCGCAGCACCGCGTGGATGCGTGCCAGCAGCTCGCGCGCGGCGAAGGGTTTGGTCAGGTAGTCGTCCGCACCCAGCTCCAGGCCCAGGATGCGGTCCGCCTCGTCGCTGCGTGCGGTGAGCATGATGATGGGCAGCGGTGGGGCGCCCGGGCTGCGCAGCTCGCGGCACAGTGCGATGCCGTCGGTGCCCGGCAGCATCAGGTCCAGCACCAGCAGGTCGATGCGCTGCGTGACCAGCACCTCGCGCATTTGCCGCCCGTCGGCGGCCACGCTCACCTGCAGGCCCTGGCGCTGCAGGTACTCGGCAGCCAGTTCGCGGATGCCGGCGTCGTCATCGACGATCAGGATGTGGTCGGGAGCGGGCGTCGTCATCATGGCGGCCATTGTCCGGGCTTTGGTGGTGCCGCGGTATGGGCTGGGTGGGCAGATATGTATCTCAACTTGTCTGCCCGATGCATCGACAAGCGCGCATACCAAAAGCCCCTGGCCAGACAAATCGCCGATACCTGCGCTGGCTTCAATGAGGTCTTCCTGAACTTCACGAGGACCTTGCCATGAAACCATCCATCGCGGCGACCGCCCTGCTGACCCTGGGCCTGGCGCAGGCAGCCAGCGCGCAAGAGGCCGCCGCAGCGCCGCCAGCCGCTGCGGCGCATGCACCGGGTGCAACCCACCCCAAAGCCCCCTTGGGCCGCTGGATCACCGAGAGCGGCAATCTGGAAGTGAACATCGCTCCTTGCAACCCCGCTGGCGGCAACGCCCTGTGTGGCAAGGTGGTGCGCGTGCTGGCCAACCGCTCCATGGGCGCGCCGGGCGCCGACATGGCGGCGGCCGACGCGCGGCCTGCGCTGGGCATGACCCTGCTGTCGGGCCTGCACCCGGCGGAGGGCGGCAGCAGCGAGTACCAGGGCGAAATCTACAACCGCGAGAACGCCAAGACGTACCGCGTCAACCTGACGCCGGCCGAGCCGGAACAACTGCTGGTGCACGCGTACGTGGGCATTCCGCTGTTCGGCAAAACCCAGGTGTGGCGCCGTCCGGCGGCCGAGCAGGGGAGCGGGCAATGACCATGGCCACCACCTCGCCCTGGCTGGCCGTGGCCGCCGGCATGCTCACAGTGGGGGCGCCCTGCGTGTTGCCCATGCTGCCCGTGGTGCTGGGGGCCTCGGTGAGCGGCGCCGACTCAGCGCGGCGCACACGCCCCCTGTTCATTGCCCTGGGCTTTGCGCTGTCGTTCGCGGCCGTGGCACTGCTGTTCAGCAGCTTCACGCAGGTGCTGGGTGTGTCTCAGGAAGGCCTGCGCCGGTTTGCCGCCGTGATGCTGCTGGTGTTTGGCGTGCTCACGGTGTGGCCCCGGCCGTTCCAGTGGCTCAGCCAACATGCAGGCGGCGTGCTCAACCGCATGGCCAGCCTGGGGATGGGCAGCGGGGGTGGCAACTGGGGCGGACTGCTGCTGGGCCTGAGCCTGGGCGCGGTCTGGACACCCTGCGCCGGGCCGGTGCTCGCCTCCATCCTCACCCTCATCGCTACCGAGCCACCGGGGGTGGGCACCGCCGTACTGCTGCTGGCGTATTCCACCGGCGCAGCGCTGCCCATGCTGGCCATTGCCTATGGCGGCCAGGCCGCGGCCACCCATGTGCGCCGCATTGCACGCCACGCACACCGCGTGCAGCAGGTGTTTGGCGTGGTGGTCATTGCCATCGCGCTGGCCATGCTGTGGGAGGTGGATGGGCAGATCACCGTCTGGCTTACGCAGTTTTATCCCTCGGGCTGGGGCGGCCTGTAAGGGGCGACACCCCACCGATTGCAAGGAGCTTTCACCATGACATTGCACCCCTCTTCCCCGCGCTTTTCCGAGCGCCGCGCTTTCCTGGCGTCGATGGCCGCTGCACTGGCGGCCCCTGGCTTGGCGTATGCAGCGGGCCCCGCCAGCCCCGCCGCAGCGTTGCCCGACTTGGGCGCTGCGCCAGAGTTCACCGGCATCGAGCGCTGGCTCAACTCCGAACCGCTGAGCCTGGCGCAGTTGCGTGGCCGCGTGGTGCTGGTGGACTTCTGGACGTACGCCTGCATCAACTGCATCCGCACCCTGCCCCATGTGAACCGCTGGGCCGAGCAGTACACGCCCCAGGGGCTCACCGTGGTGGGGGTGCACACGCCAGAGTTTCCGTTTGAGCGCCCGACCGCCAACGTGGAAGCCGCCATGCGCCGCCACGGAGTAAAGCACCCCGTGGCACAGGACAACCGCTATGGCACCTGGAAGGCCTACAGCAACCAGTATTGGCCCGCCACCTACCTCATCGATGCGCAAGGCCGCATTCGCTACAAGCACTTTGGCGAAGGCGAGTACGAGCGCACCGAGGGCGTGATCCGCACCTTGCTGGCCGCGCGGGGCTGATCGGCCCGACCGATTCCGTTTTCTTTTTTTGTTCTTCCCCATCCCACGTTTCTTGACCGAGGCCTTCTCACCATGCGCTCTTTTCATCGCCACCTCACCCCTTCCTTCACCGCCGTCGCCTTGGCCTGCACCCTGCTGGGGGCCGCTCCTGACAGCCAGGCCCAGGCTCCGCAGCTGCCGCCGCCGGACGCCACCAACCCTGTGACCCTGCAGCTGATGCAGGGCTTCCCACCGGCGCCTGACAAGGTGGTGCGCCTGGCCAACATCCTCAAGTACCCCAACGTGCGCTGGGCCGCGCAGCACCTGCGCGAACTGGGGCCCACGGCCACCATCTGGCGCGGTGCAGCAGCGCCCAGCGCACTGCCCGCCGCGCCGCGTGCCTTGCCCGACACGCTGGCGTTTGCCGACGACAAGGGCGCGCCCACCACGCTGGCCGACTGGCAGAAGGCCACCTACACCGACGCCCTGCTGGTGCTGCACCGGGGCCGTGTGGTGTATGAGCGTTATCACATCGGCATGCAGCCGCAGCAGCCACATGTGCTGTGGTCCATGAGCAAATCGCTGGTGGGGCTGCTGGTGACCGAACTCATCCAGGAAGGCGCCATCGACCCCAGTGCGCGCATCGTGCGTTACCTGCCCGAGCTGGCCAACAGCGCCTGGGCCGATGCCACCGTGCAGCAGACCCTGGACATGACCACTGGCGTCAAATACGCCGAAGACTTTGCGGACCCCACCTCCGGTGTCTTTCAGTACCTGGCCGCTGCGGGCCTGCAGCCTGCGCGCCCCGGCAGCAATGGGGCCAAGAGCATGGCCGAGCACCTGCCCACCGTGCAGAAGGACGGCGAGCACGGCACCGCGTTTGCCTACAAGTCGGTGGACACGGAAGTGCTGGGCTGGCTGCTGCAGCGCGTCACCGGCAAGAGCTACGCCACGCTGTTGTCCGAGCGCATCTGGTCCAAGCTGGGCACGCAGGAGGACGCGTATGTGTTTGCCGATGCCAACGGCGGCCAGGCCACCAGCGTGGGCGTGAACGCCACTTTGCGTGACCTGGGCCGTCTGGGCGAGATGCTGCGATCCAACGGCCGCTTCAACGGCCAACAGATCGTCTCGCCCGCCACCATTGCCGAGCTGCGCAAAGGGGCCGACCCCGCCCAGTTCAGCAAGGCCCCGGGCACGGCCATGCGCGCGGGGTACTCGTACCACAACCAGTGGTGGATACCCCACGATGCCGATGGCACCTTTGAAGCCAAAGGCCTGATGGGCCAGCACATCCACATCAACCCGGCGGCCGAGCTGGTGGTGGTGAAGTTCTCCACGCACCCCGTGCCCAACACCGCCTTCACCCACGCGCTGGACCG
>NZ_QAIM01000035.1:0-5252 GCF_003061035.1 Acidovorax sp. HMWF018 | reverse complement strand
GCGGCAAGCGAGCGCTCAACCTTCCTTGGCCGAACGTGTTTCGAGGCCCAAAACTCGTGCCATACTTGGCCTCATGCGGTTGAATTTCCTATCCGTACCTGCCGGAACACTTCGAGCTGGACCATGTGCTCTATCCCGGTTACGAACTCACGCTGAATGATGTCGTGGGCCATGCGATCCGATGCAGTTCCGAGGCCGTCCGGAGAGCGGTCGCTGCGTGTCTTGAAGACCCCGAGGCGGATGAAGAGGACTTTTACTGGCCGGGACAGGAGTACAGCCGCAGGTCCAGCCCGTTCGAATCGGAGGACCACGAACGCTGGTATGCGGTCGGCCCCTGGCACCACATTGCCCACGAGTTGGCCCATGGCCGGCGCTTTTTCAACGATGCCGCGCGCTCGTTCTTCGAGTGGTTGATCGGCGAGGCGCTCGAGGCCGAGGATCCAGAGACCCCGGGAACACCCGCCCTGGTGACCATGCTCGACGCCGGCGCGGCTTTCTACCGCTCCCGCATTGCCAGCGGTGAGCTGGAGGCAAGGTCGTTCGCAGAGAACCCGGGCATTGCGCTCGGCGCCGCTCCCAAGGAGCGAGCGGCCAACAACCGCATGAGCCCCGCCGGCGTTCCCTTGCTCTACGTTTCGCGGGAGATCGACACCTGCATCGCCGAAGTTCGTCCCTCGATCGGGGACACCGTGGTGGTGGGGCGCTTCCAGTCCACAGCATCCCTGAGGTTCTTCGATTTCACGAGGCTGGGTCGCCGGCTGCGACATGCCCCCTTGAGCTTGTTCGACCCCAGCTACCGAAAGCGCAGCGAACATCGGCTGCTGCTGGAGTACCTGCATGAAGAGATCGCTCGACCGGTCCGGACCGGCGATACGGATTACGTGATGACGCAGGCGCTGGCGGAGTTCATCCGCTACGACAAGAAGTGGGCTTTCGATGGCATCGCTTTTCGGTCCGTGCAATGCGAGGGTGGCGTGAACTATGTTCTGTTCGATAGAGGCGAGCCGGAGGCTATGCTGGCCCCGGACTGGCGGCCAGCCTTCCACCTGGCGATTGAGTGCGAGGCTGTCTCGATGCACGTGATCGAGGGCGTGCGTTATAGCCATGTTCCTGCCTCTATCCCGGTGCAGGCGACCAAGTCCTGGTGAACTGCGTATGGGCCACAGCGTGGCCTCGGGTGCGCTGCAGGCTACCCACGCCCCGCTGCGCCGGGCCTTGAAGACGCGCTTTGTTGCGAGAAGCTGGGCGCATGCTCAGCGACGAAGAGAAAGCCCGCATGCAGTCCTGTCTGCGCACCTTGCGCGAGGCCATGCCGGGCTTCGCCAGCCGCCGCGCGCAGTTGGTGATGATGGCCGAGGTGGCACATGTCCTTGGCACGCTGGATCGAGCGCGGTGGCAAGGAGGTCAGGGCGGGCCGGACGACAGAGTTCCACGTCTGCGCTGCGCCGATCGGTGGCGGAGAACGCCTGCGCACGCTGCTGTGGGATCGTGCCGGCGCTGCCGTGCTGACCTCGGCGACGCTGCAGGCCTGCGGCTCGTTCGACCTCTTCATGGAAGAGGCTGGCCTGAAGGCATGGGAGGGGGTGCATGCGCTCAGCCTGCCATCACCCTTCGACCATGCGGCGCAGGCCGAGCTGCACCTGCCGCGCATGCGCTCCCATCCGCTCGATGCCCAGGCGCATACCGAGGAGGTGGCAGCCATGCTGCCCGCCCTGCTCGAGGCGCAAGCCGGGTCTCTGGTCCTGTTCGCATCGGCAAGGCAGATGCATCAGGTCGCGCATGCGCTGCCGGAGGCGCTGCGCGAGCAGATCCTCGTGCAGGGAAGCACGTCCAAGCGCGAGCTGCTGGCGCGCCACAAGGCTCGCATCGACCAGGGCCAGCGTTCGGTCCTCTTCGGTCTGGCCAGCCTCTCCGAGGGGGTGGACCTGCCCGGCGCCTACTGCACGCACCTGGTAGTGGTCAAGTTGCCCTTCGCGGTGCCCGACGATCCGGTCGAGCAGACACGCCGGGAGTGGATCGAGGCGCAGGGGAGGTCCGCCTTCCATGAGCGCAGCGTCCCCGAGGTCGGCATCCGGCTGGCGCAGGCGGTGGGGCGGCTGCTGCGCACGCCCGAGGACCACGGCCGCGTCACGGTGCTGGATCCGCGGCTGGCGAGCACGCCGTGGGGCCGGCGCCTGCTGGCGGGCCTGCCGCCGTACCGACGTGTGCGCGGCGCGGCGCCAGGCTTGCCATCCGACGCGGCAACGGTCGATCGTTCGGCCGCGTGACGGCGCCAGCGGCGGCTCTTGAAGGTGCGTCGCGGTAGGAGATCCTGGGTGGACCAACACCGATCCACCCATGAACTCCATATGGAGGGCATCGGCGCGGTCGGCGTGCTCGAACCCATCGTCGTGCGGCCTGTGCTGGGCACCGACCTCTTCGAGATCATCGCCGGTGAGCGCCGTTGGAGAGCCGCAAGGAACGTCTTCGGCGACGACTACGACATGCCCGTGGTCATCAAGGACGCCAGCGACGAGGCGGCCGAGGCCATGTCGGTGATCGAGAACTACTACCGCGCCGCCATGTCGCCGGCCGAGGAAGCCCGTGCCGCGCAGCGCCAACTGCTGCGCCAGCGCGGCGACAAGGAAGAAGCCGCCCGCCTCATGGGCTGGTCGCCCGAGGTGTTGGAGCGGCGGCTCGCGCTGATGGCCTGCACACCCGCAGTGCTCAAGGCGCTGACTACGCGCAGCATCCAACTCGGCCACGCCGAACTGCTCTCGGGCACCCCACCGGAGAAGCAGGACGGCGTGCTGACGCAGAAGGTGCCGGTGACCTTGCCGAAGTCCCAACTCGGACGCTATGCGCGCCGGCTGCCTGATGGTTCCCTGGTTTTCGCCGCTTCTGGTCAGACATGCGAAAAGGTTGAACCTTATGCATTCGTATCAGTGCTCAGGCCGGGCCGCCGGCTTTGATCGCATCGTGTAGGCCTTCTCAGTCCGGGAGAGTGTCGAGGATCCGAGGCCGCTACCACGGCATTCTCGATGGACATCTGCGTCCGGCCTATGCGGTGTCCGAGGCGGCATGTAATCAATGTGCGCTGCGTCACGCGTGCGATCGTCCGGGTGAACCGCCCCGGGGCGGTTCACTACCTGCAGCAATGGTTCGCGCCGAGCGACCCGGCGATGGAGCAGTCTCTGCACAACATCCCCGTGTTCCGCCAGTTCGCCGCGCTGAGGGCCGTGGCGCGGTTGCTGGACGAGACGACGATCCTTCGGTTCCGCCACCTGCTTGAGAAGCAGGGCCTGGCAACCGAAAGGTGCCATTGCGGGCACCTGTCTCGCGGTTTAGAGGCCGCCCGCAGGATTGTTCTGTGGCCGGTTCGCCCGAGCTGGCTCGTATGGCACAAACGCGGGCACCGATGCGGGTATGAGAGCTTTGGCCCTAGCGTTCATTCCGGCTGGACTGACATCAGGCCAAACCCCAGTGTTGATCCGAGTCAAGACTGTCTCAATCGCCGCAGCTGACTCTGAAGGCTCGAACGTACAGTGCCCCGCACGGTCAACAATCGTCGTTCTGTAGAGACTCACATCTCCACCATTGGCCTGCATCTTCTGAACATACGAATCGATGATGTTTGGAGGCACCACGTTATCTCCTGTTGTATGCATCCGCAAGGAAGGTATCTTGGGTGTGCCGTGGACTGTTCGTCCCGGCCCGTTCCAGAACGCCGAGGCGGCGGGTTCCGCCTGTACACGGGTCGCGTCCCGCAGTGTTGCAAGATCGGCCTGGAGATTGAGTCCATTTGTCGAGTAAAGCGATAGCACCAGACGCCCGACTGCCGGCTCGGCGCGGGCCAGAAGTTGGGAGTAGTCGATGCCCGCATTCCAAGAGAGTTGCCGAACTGCCGGAGATGTCCCTGCATGCTCAAACATGAATCGAGACTGTCCTCCAGGTTGGGCGGCGTTGAGAAGCACAGTGTCGAAGACTGCACTTTGAAGCGCACCGAGATCGAAGGGATCTGGCTGAGCTCGTGTGGCATTGCTCCACACCGGCCACTGGCCTACTGCAGCAGCAAGCGCAATCCTAGCCCGACCTTCCTGGCTCTGCTGAGCTAGCGTGAGAGCGGCGCGCCATTTTGCAGATTGATCTGCTACGGAAGCAAGATCGGAGAAGCCGACGACCTGCAATTCTGATGCGATCAGCGTCTTCAGCACGAACCACCCATCCAACATCATGTTCATGAGTGGTACCGGCTCATGAGCGCACCCTACAACAACGCCATCAACCTTCTCGGGATAGCGCTCGGCAAAATTTAGAGCAACGAAGCCGCCGCCCGAGTGTCCATACTGGATCACCTTCGTAGGCTTCCCATAGCGCGCGTTGAACATGTCGATGACCGAGATCAGCTCTTGCTGCTCTCGATCCGGATCATAGTTAAAGTTTCTTTGCGGATTTCGACCGGTACCCGAAAGCGCGTAGCCTCGCTGCAACCAGTAGCAACTCCGCGCGCCGTCCTTAGCGGGAACATAGTCAAGGTCGTTGATCAACAAGCCGTTCCAGCCTGTTGGCCGACGCATGCTCCACGGCGACCCGTTTGCAAAGGCGCCCTCGGCCTCCACATAGGTAACGGTCCCATTGCATCCTGTCACTACAACTTCCTGCTGTGTCGGCGGACCATCAGCGTCCTTGTCGCTTCCGCCGCACGCCGTTAGTACAGCTGCCGCTATCACGCCGACGAGGCGCCTCGATTGACAACTGATAGATCCGATTGCCCTCACCTGCCGGTTTGGTTCACTTTTCATGTGGTCTCCTTTTTACATGTTGGTCGGCACCCGCTAACAGTCGAAAACGAAATCTACCCACTGCGAGCCTCAGGTGCATAGTTTGCCACCTAAGGAAAATAATATTAGGTAACTAATCTTGTGTCAACGGGAGTTATAGACTCGGCATAATTTATTCATCAACTTTTGTTGATGACCTGACTCCAAAGTTCATGGAAAAAGAAGATGCACGCAAGCAGTCGCGGGAAGTGCTGCAAGAACGGCGCAAGCAAGTTATCCGTTTGCATCGAAAAGGTGTTGGCGTGATGCAGATCGTGGAGCAAACCGGGCTGAGTTGGTCTGGTGTCAACGCTGCACTGCGCCTGTTCGAGCAAGGCGGAGCGGCTGCACTCAAGCCACCGCCATCGCCGCCAGCGTTGATCCAGCAACACTTGATCGCTGGCGAGCCTCAGTTTCAGAGCTGCGCCCAGATGGACAAACCCAGCAGAGTTG
>NZ_QAIM01000332.1:12945-22428 GCF_003061035.1 Acidovorax sp. HMWF018 | reverse complement strand
GGGCGTGATTGCCGATATAGGACCTGAAGTCGAAAGAATTTATGCGGTCGACGACGCCTGTCCGGAGGGTAGCGGCCGCTTCGTCGAACAACACAACCATGATCCACGCGTACGCGTGCTCTATAACCCCGAAAACCGAGGCGTGGGAGGGGCGGTCGTGACGGGATATAAAGCCGCCATGTCGGAAGGCATCGATATCGTTGTCAAAATTGATGGCGATGGACAAATGGACCCGCGATTGCTCCCCTTGTTCGTAAGGCCTTTGCAACGAGGCCAAGCGGATTACTCCAAGGGGAATCGTTTCTACCGCCCAGAGTCAGTTCAAGGGATGCCTCCAATAAGGCTGTTCGGAAACGCTGTGCTGTCATTCCTCACCAAGCTTAGTTGCGGGTACTGGAACGTCATGGATCCCACCAATGGCTATACGGCCGTCCGTACTTGCGTTTTGGCAGAACTACCCTTGGACAAACTTGAGCGCCGCTACTTTTTTGAGACGGACATGCTCTTTCGATTGAATACTGTCCGAGCGGTTGTCAAGGACGTGCCAATGGATTCCGTCTATGCCGAGGAAGAATCTAATCTAAAGATAAGTAAAGTACTTCCCGAGTTTCTGAGCAAACATTTGTCCAGACTTTGGAGGCGATATTTCTACAACTATTTGATTCGAGACTTCAACATTGGGACTCTCTACAGTCTTTTCGGATCCCTTCTCCTTGTTTCTGGAACCGTGTTCGGAGCCGTTCACTGGCTCAACAGTACGCACTCCAGTTATCCAGCTACTAGTGGGACCGTTATGCTGGCCGCCCTACCGATACTTATCGGCATTCAATTTCTTATTGCTTTCTTGCACTATGACGTCAGCAATGTGCCGACCGAACCAGTAAGTCAAGCCCTAGAAGGCTCAGCACAAGACGCCCTCGGCTCCACATCTCCTTAGCGACCTAACGTCCAGGCTCAGCAAATCCCATGTTTTTTTTTCGTGAATTCCGAGCAGGCGTATACCGGTATTACACCTGTAAACGTTCCGTCATTCTTCTGATCGCAGCCCTTTCAGGCTTTACAGCAGTCGCTGAGTCTGCGGGCCAGGAGCTAACAAAGGAGCCGCTCGTCATCGCACCGATTGTGGAGGGCATCCATCTGTGTGACGAAGCCGCGTCGAACAAAAGCATCACATCACTTGCCGATGCCTACGCGTTGTGCCGTAAATCGAAACTGGACGGGGCGAGTGCCGTCAATCGCCTGCTAAACACATTGGAGCCGGGTGGCCCAAAAGGGGCCGTTCAGGTCGGCTACACAGCCACGCTGCAATTGCTCGCGTTGTATCAGAAGACGCCGCGTGGCTGGGAGATCGATCCGACCCGAGTAGATGACTTTCTAAGCATCTTGCGCAAAGTTCAGCGTCCCGTTGTTGTGTACCTTGCTGCCGACCATTTTGACTCTCTCGGCCCTATTTCCGAAGAGCTGAGCAAGGATCCGCAGAACATGCTGCAACTACGCGATGGCAAGCCTCTGGAGCTAAATTACTTTGGCTACCAAATCATGCCTTACACGTTGTCTACTAACCCTGCAATCCCCGTAAATCATTACCGATTCCAAGCGCTCGGCTACGTAGCCAAGAAAATCAAAGCGCTACCGAAGTCCGTGCAGAACCGAGTAGTAGCCTATACGCTGGCGGGGGAACTGCATCAGATGTTTCCCGATTTCGAAAACGGAATGGGTGCTTATCAAGGCATTCAAGTCACAGACTACAGTCCATCATCCATCATTGACTTTCGCAAGTGGCTCGTGGCGAAGTACAAAAGCGTAGATAGTTTGAACGCCACTATAGGGTCGACTTACGCAAAATTCGAGGATGTACCCGCCCCTTCGAAAGACATACGCAAAGAAAAACTAGGCAGCTTTGGAGAACACTACGATGCATTCGCAGATGGCACACTGCCTATCGCGGGGTGGCTTTGGGATCCTTTGAAAAAAATCCAGCAGTTGGAGTTGCACGTCGATAGCGAATACGTCGGCCCGATAGCCTACGGATTCAACAGATTGGATGTGTACCGAGCAGAAGCGTCCATCACCACACCGAGCACGGGTTTCCGATATGACCTCGACTTCACCCGTATCAAACCCGGGAGACACATAGCTCAGGTCATCGCGAAATCGCAAGGCATTCCGTACCAAGTAGCAGAGGTCGAATTTGTAGTGGTCGCTCGTGACCAAGCAGCGCCACCGTCTGCAAAGCCCAAAAAGATTGCCTCACTCAAGGCTGCCGTTACCTTATCGGGTGTTCGTTCGTGGCTGGATCAGCCGAGACCACTTCAGGATGTGTACTACAACCCATTGGCGCGTGAGTGGAACCTGTTCAGGGAATTTCAGGTTTTTCAGTTCTTGAAATATTTCCGCGAGCAGGCTCTAAAGGCAGGACTGCCAGCCAGCAAGTTGTTCTCACACCAAATCGTGCCGAACGTCAACTCTTCCTGGAATCCGCAGCTATTTGCAGTGGGCAAAACGCTGGAAGGAACCGCTCCGTGGAACCATGGGTTGAACATGTACGGCGGAGCGACCGACAGTGCGTGGCTGCGCGACTTCATGGCGCAGCATGGAATCAGGGGTTATGGCGTGCCTGAATTCAACCCGCAGCAATGGAAACGCGAGGGCGTACACCTCGCTGCCATGCAATCCCATTTGAAAGCAGGGGCGCGCTTTATCAGCCCATACTACTTTTCCGTGGTTCCTGCGCGCTTCAAAGGACCGGAACAAGGGGTCAATCGCATGGAACTCAGGCCAGACAATACGGCAGACGGCTCTGACCGCTTCTATAGAGCCATCATTGAGTTCGCGGCACAGTAGCAATGCAACCACTTTCCTCATGGCCTAAACACTCCGGCATAGTTGGCGTTCTCACAGACATCGACGATACGCTGACAACGGAAGGCGCCATAACAGAAGAGGCCTTGAGAGCTCTCCATGACCTCTCGAACCATGATCTCCGTGTCATCCCCATCACAGGCCGCCCCGTCGGTTGGAGTGAGCCTTTCGCATTGGCATGGCCCGTGGACGCCATCGTGGCGGAGAACGGTGCCGTTGCACTGGTCCAACGACCCGAGGGCGCTCTTGAGAAGCTCCACCAGCAAGATGCGACTACTCGCACAGTCAACTTCGCCCGTATGCAAGAAGTGCTGAAGCAGATCGAACGTCGAGTCCCAGGTGCGTCTCGCGCCACCGACTCTGGAGGCCGCGAGTGCGATATCGCCATCGACCACAGCGAGTTCACCCAAATGCCGCAGACTGACATCAACCGTTGCGTAGCGTTGATGCAAGCGGCTGGAATGAACGCCACAGTGAGCAGCATTCACATCAACGGCTGGTACGGCACGCACAACAAGCTGGAAGGGGCACGATGGATCGTGCGCGAGCTGTTCGGGCGTGACCTTGATGCAGAGATCGACCGGTGGGTCTACGTGGGCGACTCTACAAACGACCAGCTCATGTTCGAGCATTTTCCGCACAGCGTGGGCGTGGCCAATATCGCGCGGTTTGCCCCGCAGCTCACACATCTGCCACGTTATGTGACGCAGGGCGAACGGGGCGCGGGGTTTGCCGAAGTGGCGCGGGCGATCCTGGCGGGGCGCTGACTGTCAGCGAAGCAAGCGCAGCAGGCAACAGGGCGCAGTCGCCACAGCCCCTGGCTGATCGACGCAACGGGGCCAACGCCCCCGTGACGGGACAGTACACACAAGACCGCCAGAAAGCAGTTTTGACGGAAAACGCCTGCTTGCGCCAGTGGAATATACCGTGATAGCTATTATTTCAATAGCACGGCCATCAAGCCTTGAGGAAGATATCGGTATCCGGCGCAAAACACGCATGCAGCGGCAGCAGCGCTCCGCCCAGCGCACGGGCGTCCGAGCCCATGGTGCCCAGCTCCAGCCGGGGCGGCTGGTGCAGGCCTTCCCAGTTGTAGTCGGCCAACGCGTGGCGAGCGCCCTCGCACAAGGCCTGCAGCAGCTCGGGGGCTGCGGCGCCATCGACCACCACGGCATCCAGGTCCAAAAACGCCGTGGCCGAGACGATGCAGTGCGCCAGGCCGGCCGCAGCGCGGGCAATCCAGCCCCGGCTGTGTTCCAGCCACGGGGCCTGCAGCACACGTTTGTCGTAGGCGGCCATGGGGTCGAGGCCGTGTTCGCGAAAGCGCTGCTCCAGCTCCCACAGCGAGGCCTGGCTGATGAGCTGCGCGGGCGCCTGGCCCGGCTGGGCGGGTGACAGCGGCAGCGAAGCCACCGCACCTGCGTTGCCATGCAGACCGCGATGCAGGTGCGAGTTGATGACCAGCCCGCCACCCACAAAGGTGTCCATGAAGAGGTACAAAAAACTCGGGATGTCGCGCCCGCGCCCCTGCAGCAGCTCGGCCACGCAGGCGGCGGAGGTGTCCTTGGCAAAGGACACGGGCAGCTCGGTCATCTGCTGCACCTGCTCGGCCAAGTCGATGTTGTTCCAGGCTTCGGACTGGGCCTCGGTGAGCCCCAGCATGCGGTGCCAGCCGCCGAGCTGGAACGGCGCGGCCACGCCCACGCCCACCACGCGCGAGCGCAGCGGGCCCAAGCCGTCGAGCAGCTGGTTCAGGTGAATGCGGATGGCGGGCAGCAGCACGTCGATGTCAGGAAAGGCGTAGTCGAGCACGATGCGCTCGCGCACATGGCCGGTGAAATCCACCAGCAGCCAGTCGGCACTGCGGCGGCCGATCTTGATGCCGATGGCAAAGGCGCCGTCGGGGTTGAGACCAATGGGCACCGAAGGCTGGCCCACACGGCCGCGCACCGGGGCTTCGCGGCGCAGCAACTGGTCTTCGTCCAGCCGGGCGGTGATGAGGCCGATGGTCTGCGCCGTGAGGCCCGTGACCCGCGCCATCTCGGCCTTGGCCAGACTGCCATGGGTGCGCAGCGCCTGCAGCACAACGCGCTCGTTGAACTGGCGCAGCCCCACATGGTTGGAGCCGCGCTGGCGCAGCAGCGCGGGGCTGGCGGCAGCGTTGTCAACGGCGGGTAGGGATGCGTCGGTGTCCAGCATGGTGATGAAACGATCAGGCGTTCAGAGTGTCGCCGATGACGCCCTTGCGCAGCAGGAAGTTGCCCCAGGGCTGCAGCTCGCCAGTGACGACGATGGCATAGGCCTTTTTGACGCGCTCGTAGAACGCAAAACGCTCCACGCCTTCGGCCTGCGCGCTGGCCACGCCCTCGCGCGCCAGTACGGCCATGGTTTCGCGCTGCAGGGCCGATCGGTACGGCACCTCGGTGCCGCCCACCTGCATGTAAGCCACGGGGTGCGGCACGTCTTGCGCCAATGGCAGCACGCTGGCCACGGCCTGCACGGCGCGTGCCATGCCAATGCCGGGCAGGCGCAGCACGGGCTTGCCGATGCCCAGGCTCATGGCGGTGAAGTTGGCGTCGGCCAGCACGATGGCGTCATCATGGCCCATCTCGGCCAGCACCTTGAGCAGGTCGGGGGTCAGCAGGGGATCAATGTTCTTCAGCATGGGGGCGTTTCAGGCAAGGCATTCAGCGGGCAGGTCAGACGCGGCCATGGCCCCTGTCATCACAGCCACGGTGTCGCTCATGCTGATCTTCTTGGGGTTGACGACGGCGGCGCGCTTGCCCAGACGGGCGATGTGGATGCGGTCGGCAATCTCGAACACATGGGGCATGTTGTGGCTGATGAGGATGACGGGCAGGCCCTTGTCGCGCACGCGGCGGATCAGCTCCAGCACCATGTTGCCCTCCTTCACGCCGAGGGCGGCGGTGGGCTCGTCCATGATGACGACATGGCGCGCAAACGCTGCCGCGCGGGCCACGGCCACGCACTGGCGCTGGCCGCCCGAGAGTGTCTCCACCGCCTGTGTCATGGAGCGGATGCCGACCTTCAGTTCGGCCATGCGGGCCACGCTTTCTTCGAGCATCTTTTTCTTGTCGAGCATGCGCAGAGCGCTGCCCAGCAGTCCAGGGCGGCGCAGTTCGCGGCCGAGGAACAGGTTTTCGGCAATGGTCATGGCCGGGGCCACAGCCAGGTCCTGGTACACGGTTTCGATGCCCGCGCGGCGTGCGTCGATGGGGCTCTTGAACTGGATGCGCTGGCCGTCGAGCAGGATCTCGCCTTCGTCGGGCACGGTGGCGCCCGACAGCGCCTTGATGAGGCTCGACTTGCCCGCGCCGTTGTCGCCGATCACGGCCAGGATTTCACCGGCGCGCAGTTCAAAGTCGGCACCATCGAGCGCAGTGACCTGCCCATAGCGCTTGACCAGGCCCTTGGCCTGCATGACCAGCGGGGCGTTCGTGGTGTGTGGGGAGGTGGTCATGATCAACGCACTCCTTTGCGCGAGAGTTGGTCGGTGGCCACGGCCAGGATCACGAGGATGCCGGTGACGAGGATCTGGTACACCGACGACACGCCCATGAGCGTGAGCCCATTGCGGAACACGCCCACAATCAGCGCCCCCACCAGCGTGCCCAAAATCATGCCGCGCCCGCCAAACAGGCTGGTGCCGCCCAGCACCACGGCGCTGATGGCATCGAGGTTTTCGGTCTGGCCCGCGTTCGGGTCGCCCGCACCGGTGCGGGCCACCGACAGCACCGACGCGATGCCGTAGAACAGGCCCGCCAGCACATACACGCCCAGCAGCACCTTGTCGGTGGCAATGCCGGTAAGGCGCGTGGCTTCGGGGCTGTTGCCCACGGCGTACACGTGGCGGCCCGGCGCGGTTTCGCGCAGCGCAAACCAGGTGACGAGGTACAGCACCAGCATGAGCACCGCGCCCCAGACGATGGCGGTCTGCCCCAGCTGGAAGGTGTTGCCCAGTGCGGTCATGCCAGCGGGGATGTCGGTGATGGTCTGCGCGCCCGAGTACAGCTGCGTGGCGGCAAACGCGATGTTGAGCGTGCCCAGCGTGACGATGAAGGGCGGCAGCTTGATCTTGGTGACCAGCAGGCCGTTGATCAGGCCGAACAGCATGGTCACCGCCATGCCGCAGGCAATCGCCACGGGGGCCGAAAGGCCGTAGTCCGCCGCCATCTTGGTCATCACAATGCCGCCCAGCGCCATGACCATGCCACACGATAAATCGATGCCCGCCGTGAGGATCACCAGCGTCTGGCCAATGGCGATCACGGCCACGACCATGACCTGCTGCAGGATGAGCGCGAAGTTCTGCGCCGACAGAAAACGCTCGCTCTGCGTGGCAAAGAAGGCGCACGCCAGGATCAGCGCGATGAACGGCCCCAGCGTGGCCAGCGGCGGTAGTTTGGAAGCGGTCGAGGACATGGCGGCTCCGTGCGAGTGGACAAAGGTGGCGCTCAGAAAGCAGTTGACGGTTGGGAGCCGATCGCAAAACTCAGCGAAGCGGTTCTGGCTAGGCGCTGCGTCGCAGGCAGTACGGTAGTACGACAAGACGCAGCAACGACGCCAGAAGAGTTTTGAGAACGGCTCTTACTTGGCGCCCCAGCACAGGTCCGTGCCAGTCTTCACGTCCTTGCTGTCCACGCCCGCCATGGGCTTGGCAGCGATCAGCGTCACACCGGTGTCGGTGTAGCCACTGACCTTCTTGCCGGTCTTGGCGTATTCCACGCCGGCCGCCACACCCATGGCGGCCATGCGCAGCGGGTACTGCTGGCTGGTGGCGGCGATCACGCCCTTGCCCACGTCGGCAATGCCTGCGCAGCCGCCGTCCACCGAGACGATGAGCACGTTCTTCTCCTTGCCTGCGGCCTTGAGCGCGTTGTAGGCACCGGCTGCGGCGGGCTCGTTGATGGTGTAGACGATGTTGATGTCAGGGTTCTTCTGCAGGCAGTTTTCCATGCCGGTCTGGCCCTTGGCGCGGTCACCAAAGCTGTCGGCCATACAGACCACTTCGGCGGGGCGCGACAACTCATTGCTCTTGGCATCGTTGGCCTGCAGACCAAAGCCCTTCAGGAAGCCGTTGTGCCGCTGTGCGCCCACCGGGTGGCCGGGAAACAGGTCCAGCGTGGCAATCACGGGCTTCTTGCCTGCAGCGGCGGCCTTGGCGTACTGGCCGATCAGCTCGCCCGCCTTGTAGTTGTCGGTGGCAAACAGCGCGTCGGTCGCATCCATGGGCTCGGTGGGACTGTCGAGCGCAATCACCATCACGCCGCGCGCCTGCGCCTTCTTGATCGCGGGCACGATGGCCTTGGCGTCGCTGGGGGTGATGAGGATGGTCTTGGCACCGGCGGCGATCAGGTTCTCCATGGCCGTGACCTGGCCCGCGTTGTCGCCATCGGTCTTGCCTGCGGCCGACACCAGCTTGGCACCCAGCTTCTTGGCCTCTGCCGTGGCGCCCTCTTTCATCTTCACGAAGAAGGGGTTGGTCTCGGTCTTGGTGATGAGGCCGATGACGGGTTCGGATGCTTGTGCCTGGGCCAGGCCACAGGCCAGGGCGCCGGTGAGGGCAAGGGCAGAAAGCGCGAAGGCGGGGGTGCGTTGCATGGCGTTGTCTCCGGGTTGTGGGATGGCAGATTCCTGTCGGCCCCGTGCTGCGCGGCTGGCAGGTGAACCACTCTTGTCGGGTGGATGGGATCGAACTATAGTGGCCGATAAGTTAATAAATCAAGTGGATTTACTTATGGTTTTCCCTATCCAGTCCGCCAGTTCTGCCCCCGCCCACACCGCACCGCGGCTGCGCGTGGCCACGGCGGGCGAGGCCTTGTTTGACCTGATCGAAGAGCCCGATGGCCGCCTGAAACCCTGCGCGGGCGGCGCGGTGTACAACCTCACGCGCGCGCTGGGTTTGCAAGGGGTGGGCACGCTGTACCTCAACCCGCTGTCGGGCGACCTGCTGGGCCGCCAACTGGCCCACGGCTTGCTGGAGGCGGGTGTGACCTTGGCCGCCCCCACGCCGGTGCGTGCGCCCAGCGCGCTGGCGCTGGCCGCACTGGATGCCGAGGGCAAGGCCAGCTACAGCTTCTACCGCGACGGCGTGGCCGACCGCCAGGTGACGGCCGCCGCGCTGACGGCTGCTTGCGCCGCATTGCCTGAGCTGCAAGTGGTGGCCACGGGCTGCCTGGCGCTGGTGGCACAAGATGCCGCCATCTACCAGCCCTGGCTGGCAGCGCAGCGCGCAGCAGGCCGCATGGTGGTGGTCGATGCCAACCTGCGCCTGTCGGCCGTGGACGATGCGGAGGCCTACCGCGCCAACGTGATGAGCGCCCTGCAGCACGCCCACCTCATCAAGGTGAGCGACGATGACCTGGACGCGCTGGCTGTTCCGGGTGCCAACGCATTGGAGCGCGCCAACTGTTTGCAGCAGCAAACACAGGCCCAATGGCTCGCCCTGACTCTGGGGCCGGAAGGTGCCTGGCTGCTGCAGCGCGACGGCTTGGCCGTGCATGCGCGCGAGGAGGCTCCGATCACGGTAGTGGACACGGTGGGCGCGGGCGACTGTTTTCTGGCGGGTTTGATCACCGCCTGGCTGGCAGGGCCTGAGCG
>NZ_QAIM01000332.1:0-12935 GCF_003061035.1 Acidovorax sp. HMWF018 | reverse complement strand
GCTGTAGCACCGCCCGCATCCGCCACGGCACGCGCGCCACGCGCCCGGGGCGCAGCAGCAGCCTTGGGGGCGCTGGCAGCTGGCTTGGCACCGCCTCCACTGCGGGCGCGGCTGCGGCGAGGGGCTGCAGGCTCGGCACCATCGTTCTCAGCAGGCATCTGCTCTGCCAGGGCCTCGGAGCCATCCAACGCTTCGGCGCGCGCATCCTGCTCAGGGCTGCTGTCGATCACCCGCTCCAATGGCCCGGCCTCGTGGGCCACCGGCTGGCTGAAATAGCGGCTGGCCGGGCGCTCTGACAGCACATCCGCCTGCTCGGACGCCTGTGGCTCCTGGTTCGAGTCATTGCGCGGCTCGCTGCGCTGCGTGGAGCGTGTGTCCGGGCGGTCTGCGCCCTCACCGCGACGCCCCCGGCTGCGGCCCGGCGCGCCCTGCCCTTCGCCACTGTCAGAACGCAGATCGGGTGCCGTCGCCACCGCATGAAAGTCATGCCGCGTGGCGCCGCCCTGGCTGGCTCGCTCACCGGCTCCTTCAGGCCGCGCGGGCGCGGCGGCGGCAGTCGACCCACCGTGGCTGCGGAACACATACGCGCCCGATTTTTCATCGCGCCCAAACTCCAGCAGGCCGCGCGCCTGCGCTTCTTCGAGCAGGTTGCCAAAGGTGCGGAAGCCATACCGGCCTTCGCTGAAGTCGGGCTTGCGGCGCTTGATGGCTTCCTTGAGCACCGAGGCCCAGATCTTGCCGGTGTCGCCGCGCTCGGACAGCAGGGCTTCAAACGTTTCGGCCGCCAGCTCCACGCCCTGGGTGCGGCGCGCGTCCTGGCTTTCCTTGCGGCTGCGCTCCTCCTCGGGGCTGCGACGGGGCGCAGGTGGCGGGTTGCTGCCAGGGCTCTGGCGGCGGGCCTGGGCGCGCTGGTTTTCGCGCACCAGGTCGTCGTAGAAGATGAATTCGTCGCAGTTGGCAATCAGCAGATCGGACGTGGACTGCTTGACGCCCACACCGATCACCTGCTTGTTGTTCTCGCGCAGCTTGGACACCAGCGG
Source organism: Acidovorax sp. HMWF018 (assembly GCF_003061035.1). Lineage (NCBI taxonomy): Bacteria > Pseudomonadati > Pseudomonadota > Betaproteobacteria > Burkholderiales > Comamonadaceae > Acidovorax > Acidovorax sp. HMWF018. Next base: position 11,895 of record NZ_QAIM01000332.1, on the reverse strand, counting down.
CGAGAAGTCCGAGTCGCCGCTGATGATGACGAAGGTGTTGACGTGCGACTTGGTGTAACAAAGGTCCAGCGCGTCCACCACCAGGCGGATGTCGGCCGAGTTTTTGCCCGACTGGCGCACATGGGGGATCTCGATCAGCTCGAAATTCGCCTCGTGCATGGTGGCCTTGAAGCCCTTGTAGCGCTCCCAGTCGCAATAGGCCTTCTTGACCACGATGGAGCCCTTGAGCAGCAGGCGCTCCAGAACGGGCTTGATGTCGAACTTTTCGTACTGCGCATCGCGCACGCCCAGGGCGACGTTTTCAAAGTCGCAGAACAGGGCCATGCTGATGCTGTCGGAGGGGGATGCCATATCGTGTGTGAGTTCCGTTCAATGCTGCGGATCATCACACGGAACGCATTACACCCTCCGAAGGGAGTGGCCTCAGGTGGGTTTGGCCAAGCCCAGTTTCTCCACCAGCGCCTTCTCGCGCGTGAACGTGTCCTGCGCAAACTTCTTGTAGGCCGACGTGCTCATGTACATCGGAACCATGTCGTAGCGCGCCAGCGCGGTCTTGTAGCTCTCCTGCTCCATGGCCTGCTTGAAGGCATCATGCAGGCGCTTGACCACCGCATCGGGCGTGCCCTTGGGGGCGCCGATGCCAAAGGGCGAGTTCTGCACCAGGTTCAGGCCCAGCTCCTTGAGCGTGGGTGCGTCGGGGAACTTGGCCAGGCGCTCGGCGCCCCAAGTGTTGAGCACGCGCAGCTTGCCCGCCTCGACCTGCGGCGCAAAGCCCGTGGAGTCGGCCGCCGCCATGATCTGCCCGCCCAGGATGGACTGCATCAGGTCGGCACTGCCCTTGTAGGGCACGTGCAGCAGCTCCAGGCCCAGCTGCTGGGCGATGAGTTCCATCGTCAGGTGCGGGCTGGTCATGGTGCCGGTGGAGCCATAGCTGAGCTTGCCAGGGTTGGCCTTGGCCCAAGCCACGAAGTGCGTCCAGGTCTTGAGCGGGGAGTCGGCAGGCACCACCAGGCCAAACGCGTAGCCGGTGACGTTCAGCACATAGCTGATGTCCTTGACCGGGTCCCAGTTGATCTTGGTGGTGTAAGGCAGGCGGAACACGCCCAGCGGAATCTGCGCCACCGTGTAGCCATCGGCCGGAGACGTTTGTAGCTGCTGTGCGGGCAAGGTGCCGCCGGCTCCGGGCTTGTTCTCCACGATCACGGGCTGGCCCAGGATCTTGCTGGCGTTGTCGGCCAGCGACCGCATGGTGATGTCGGTGGGGCCTCCGGCCGGAAAGGCGATGACCAGCTTGATGGGCTTGCTGGGAAAGCTCTGGGCCTGCGCCAGGAACGCGGGGGCGGCGAGGCTGGCGGCTCCCCATTGGATGATCTGGCGACGTTGCATGGCGAGGCTCCTGAAAATGCAAAAACAAAGACTTCACCATTGGACTGCAGGCCGCGCTGCGAGGGCATGCGGAAACCCCCTAGCCGCTGTCGCCCAGGCGCCAGCGCGCAGCCCTTGCGCTGGTGCACCGCCAGGGCCGCATCACGCCTTGTAGGTGGACAACAAGATACTGGTTTCGGTGTTGCCAATGCCGGGCGTGAGGCGAATGCGGCCCAGGGCCGCGTCAAACGCTTCCAGGCTCTCGGCACGCACCTCGGCCACGATGTCCCAGCGGCCATTGGTGGTGTGCAGCGTCCCCACCGTGGGCTCGCCGCGCAGCGCGCGGATGACGGCGGGGGCGGCATTGCCTTCGACCGCAATGCTCATCCACGCACGGATGCGCTGCGGCTCGGAATCAGGGCGCAGGCGCACGGTGTAGCCGGTGATGACGCCGCTCTCTTCCATCTTGTGCAGGCGGTTCTGCACTGTGCCGCGCGATACGCGCAGCTTTTGCGCCAACGTGGCCACAGGGGTGCGCGCGTCCGCACGCAAGATGCTGATGATTTCGCGGTCGGTGTCGTCGAGCTTGGTCATAGTGGGCTTCAGAACTGGCAGAACGGCAATTTATCAGCCATTTTGATCAATTCTGAGGCTAGGGGATAGCAGGGGCTGCCAAGAAAATTCTGGGACTTCTTCCCGCTTCTTTCACACCCCGCCCCGCCATGCACACCTCAGTCCAAGCCCCCAGCGCCGTTGTGATGGTGCGCCCGCACCGCTTTCACCCCAACCCCGAAACCGCCGCCGACAACGCCTTTCAGGTGCGCACCGCGCAGCTGGCGGCCCGTGACACCTCGCGCCGCGCGTTTGCCGAGGTCACTGCTGCGGCAGAGCGCCTGGAGGGCGCAGGGGTGCGCGTCCACCTGTTCGACGACCCCGGCGAGCACGACACGCCCGACGCAGTGTTCCCCAACAACTGGTTCTCCACCCACGCGGGCGGCCATGTGGCGATCTACCCCATGTACGCCAGGAGCCGGCGGCGAGAGCGGCGCAGCGATGTCATCGAGTTGCTCAAGGCCGAGTACCGCGTGCAGGACGTGATCGACTACTCGGGACTGGAGGCCGATGGCATGTTTCTGGAGGGCACCGGTGCGATGGTCCTGGACCACATCGGCCGCATTGCCTACACCGCGCAATCGAACCGCGCCGACCCCGTGGCTCTGGAGCGCTTTTGCACGCACTTCAACTACGAGCCCATGGTATTTGCCACGGCCGACGACGAGGGCCAGCCCTGCTACCACACCAACGTGATGCTCTGCATCGGCACCGCGTTTGCGCTGGGTGGCTTTCACATGATCACCGACCCTGCGCGCTGTGCAGCCGTGTGCGAGCGCCTGCGCGAAACGGGCCGCGAGGTCATCGCCCTGAGCCCCCACCAGATCAGGGAATTTGCCGGCAACGCGCTGGAGCTCTCGGGCGCCCAGGGCCGGGTGCTGGCGCTGTCGGCGCGCGCCGCTGCCAGCCTCACACCGGCGCAGCGTGCCACCATCGAGCAAAGCGCCCGCTTGCTGCCGTTGGACGTGCCAACCATCGAACTGGCGGGTGGATCGGTGCGCTGCATGCTGGCAGGGGTGCACCTGGCTCGGCGCAGTGCGGGGGGCTGAAATTTCAGTCCAATTCACTGCTTGCGCTAGTCGAACATGCCCGAATAGCTATTGAATTTATAGCAGGCTACTTCAGCTGGTTGCCTGGTGGCGGACCCTGCACGTCCAGCCGCGCATCACAACCCACGCCCGATGCGATCCAGCGCCGCGCCAGAGCCGACATGGCGCGCACTGCCCAGGGGTGGGTGAGCCCCGTCACCCCGGCCGGATCGGCCACCATGCCGCACCAGTAGCGCTGGTCCACATCGCTCCAGCGAAGGGCTACGCAGGCGCCACGGCGGCGGCGCGAGACCAGTACACCCAGCGGACATGGTTCCGCCAGGCAACACAGACCACAGCCATTGCAGGGCGCTCCCTCGGCCGGCTTGGCAGGTGCTTCGGGGTGCAGCCACACCACGGTGGTTGGGTGAGGGGGTGGTACGGGCATGGACGATGGGTAGCGTGCAGCGCGGCCACAGCGCCGCAAGCACACCGATGCATTGTGCCGCCAGCAAACCGCTGCGCGCACCGGGATCGCAGGTGCACAGGTTCGCCCAGCCCTGCGCCGCAACACGAGGGAGAGCGGTGTGCACCCGCCCCGCGCACGCCCCCAAAAAAAAGCCCCTGCCGCTATCGCAGCTGGGGCTGAACCGGCCGAAGGGACCGGGGAGGGAGACAAGCAATCAGATCTTGAACCGAGTCTCAGAGGCGCAAAACGCGGACTCAACAGCCCGAAGGACGGTTGGGGCGCATGGGCACGATGCCGCTGACGCGCAGCGTGGCGCCAGATCCATCCGACGCCGTCAGCGTCTTGCCGCTGAAGCGCACCTGGTCGCTTTCGCGGACCACGGCAGTGTCGGTGGGTTCGCCGCTGCCGTATTCCTTGCCATCGAACGTCAGGAACACCTGGTGCAGGCTGGTGGCGTCGGGGCGGTAACGGATATCGCCAAAGGCCGTGGCCGATGAGCCCACCTTGTTGGCGCCATCAAACCGGAAGGTGCACAGCTCCGGCACCGAACCGACAGGGTTCTTCTTGTCGACATCGGTGAGGTTGAGAGCGCCATTGCCATACACGCCATTCAGGCCGTCGATGGTGGCGTTGCTGACTGTCAGCACACCGGGCTCGTTGCTGGGAGATGGGTCGTCGTTATTGCCACCGCCGCAGGCCACCAGCAACACGGAGGTGGCCGTCAGAGCGGTACAGGTCTTGAGGAATTTGAATGCGTTCATGGTGATGGGCGTCCTTGAAATGTGGATGGAAGGTGGGGAGCCGATCCCCTGCAATCCATCGTAGGAAGCCCATCCCATGCAGCGCGTGCGCCATGTTCTGCGCAGTGCGTAGGACAGAGGCCGACAGGGCTGTGCGCCAACCACCAGGCTGGCCCAGCCTCCTGCCGTCAGCCCTGCACGCCTCAGCGGGCCAGCACGGGCGCGAGGGCCTTGCCGGTGTGGGTCCCCGCCGCCACCACGTCTTCGGGCGTGGCCGCCGCCACGATGCGGCCGCCTGCGCCACCGCCCTCGGGCCCCAGGTCCAGAATCCAGTCGGCCTCAGCGATCACGTCGAGGTCGTGCTCGATCACGATCACGCTGTGGCCGCCGTCCACCAGGCGGTGCAGCACGCGGATGAGCTTGTCCACGTCGGCCATGTGCAGCCCCACCGTGGGCTCGTCCAGCACATACAGCGTATGCGGCGCCTTCTGGCCCCGGCGGCCGACCTCGTCGCGCACCTTGGTGAGTTCGGTCACCAGCTTGATGCGCTGGGCCTCGCCACCACTCAGCGTCGGTGACGGCTGGCCCAGCGTGAGATAGCCCAGGCCCACGTCCTGCAAGAGCTGCAGCGGATGCGCAATGCTAGGCATGGTGGCGAAGAAGCCCACGGCCTCGTCCACCTCCATCTGCAGCACGTCGCCAATGCTCTTGCCGCGCCAGGTGACGGCCAGCGTTTCGGGGTTGAAGCGCGCACCGTGGCAGGTCTCGCAGGGCACCTTCACATCGGGCAAGAAGCTCATCTCGATGGTGCGCACGCCCGCGCCTTCGCAGCTGGGGCAGCGGCCTTCGCCGGTGTTGAAGCTGAAGCGCCCTGCGGCATAGCCACGGGCCTTGGCCTCCAGCGTTTCAGCAAACAGCTTGCGGATGGTGTCCCAGAAGCCGATGTAGGTGGCGGGGCACGAACGCGGCGTTTTGCCAATGGGCGTCTGGTCCACTTCGAGCACGCGGTCGATGCTCTCGAAGCCTGACAGGCCTGCGCAACCCACCAAAGGCGGCGCCTTGCCTGCATCCATGGCATCGCGCCCGGCTTTGGTACTGCGCTGCTGCACCCAGGCCTGCACGTTGGCCAGCAGCACATCGCGCGCCAAGGTGGACTTGCCCGAGCCACTCACGCCCGTCACCGCCACCAGGCGGTGCAGCGGCACGGTGGCCGTCACGTTCTGCAGGTTGTGCAACTGCGCGCCATGCACCGTGAGCCAGCGCATGGCAGCGCGCTCCTTGGCTTCATTGAGGGCGTCAGCGGCCAGCGATGCAGCCTGCGCCGCACGCTTCCTGACGGCGGCGCTTTGGCGGCCCGTGGGCGCTGCCGCCTCGGCATGGGCAAAGGCCGCCGTGGCCTCGGCACTCACCTCGCCGGGCGCCATGCTGCGGCGCAGCTGCAGCGGATGCTTCATCGCGTGCAGCAAGTAGCGGCCGGTTTGCGAATCTTCGGCGCCCGTGATGTCGGCCACGCTGCCCTGCGCCACCAGGCGCCCGCCGCGTTTGCCGGCGCTGGGGCCGATGTCGATGATGTGGTCGGCACGGCGGATGGTGTCTTCGTCGTGCTCCACCACTACCAGCGTGTTGCCCTTGTCACCCAGCTTGTGCAGAGCGTTGAGCAGGATCTGGTTGTCGCGCGCATGCAGGCCGATGGTGGGCTCGTCGAGCACGTAGCACACGCCCTGCAGGTTGCTGCCCAGCTGCGCGGCCAGGCGGATGCGCTGTGCCTCGCCACCGCTGAGCGTGGGCGCCCCCCGGTCCAGCGTGAGGTAACCCAGGCCCACTTCTTCCAAAAACTCCAAGCGGCTCTGGATCTCGGGCACTAGGTCGCGGGCAATGTCGGCCTCGCGCGCCGTCATGCCACCTTCAATGCGCAGGGTCTCGACCCAGCGGCGCACGTCCGTGACGGACAGCGCGGCAATGTCGGTGATGCCCACACCGGCAAACTGCACAGCACGCGCGGTGGCGTTCAGGCGTGTGCCGCTGCAGCTCGGGCAGGCCGTGTCGGCCAGGTCTTCCACCTCGGGCTCGGCAAAGGTCTGCTCGCGGCCTTTTTCCTTGTCGTCCTGCACCGAGTCGTCAAACACCTTGCGCTGGTCCTTGGTGAGCTTGACGCCGGTGCCGACGCAGTCGGGGCACCAGCCGTGCTTGCTGTTGTAGCTGAACAGGCGCGGGTCCAGCTCGGCATAACTGGTGGCACACACGGGGCAGGCGCGCTTGGTGGAGAACGCCTGCAGCGTGCCAATACCGGCCGTGGGCTGGCCGCCCTCCATGGCTTCACGCAGGCCCGTGATGCCTGAGAGAACATGCACCACGCCCTTGCCGTGCGTGAGCGCATCGGCCAGCGCGGTGCGCAAAGCCGCTTCGCTCTCGGGCGACACATCCAGGCTGGCCACGGGCAGCTCGATGGTGTGTTCCTTGAAGCGGTCGATGCGCGGGAAATTGGTGGTGGGCAAGAAGTTGCCGTCCACGCGCAGGTGCGTGTAACCGCGCGGGCGGGCCCAGTCGGCCAGTTCGGTGTAGACGCCCTTGCGGTTCATCACCAGTGGCGCGAGCAGGCCGATGTGCTGGCCGCGGAACTGCGTGAGCAACTGCGCGGCGATGCTCTCGGGCGTCTGCGGCTGCACGGCGGCGCCGTCCTTCACGCAGTGCTGCGTGCCGAGCTTGACGTACAGCAGACGCAGGAAGTGCCACACCTCGGTGGTCGTGCCCACGGTGGACTTGCGCCCGCCGCGCGAGAGGCGCTGCTCAATGGCGACGGTAGGCGGAATGCCGTACACCGCATCCACCTCGGGCCGGCCTGCAGGCTGCACGATGGAGCGCGCATAGGCATTGAGGGATTCGAGGTAGCGCCGTTGGCCCTCATTGAACAGGATGTCGAACGCCAGCGTGGATTTGCCCGAGCCGCTCACGCCCGTCACCACATTGAACTTGCCACGCGGGATGTCCACGCTCAGGTTCTTGAGGTTGTGTTCCTTCGCATTGACGATTTCTATGGCGTTTTTTGCCGCAGGCGCCAGATCCATATGCGCAAGGCGCTCTGATTTTCGTAGCGCCGCAGCCTTTTCGTGCAACGAGTGGCCGCCCACGCCCAGCGCCAGTTCGTAGTCGCGCAGTGCCTGCCCGGTGTGGGATGTAGCGTGGGCTCGCACGTCCTCGGGCGTGCCCTCGGCCACGATGAGGCCACCCGCATAGCCGCCTTCCGGCCCCAGGTCGATCAGCCAGTCGCTCGCGCGGATCACGTCCAGGTTGTGTTCGATGACGATGAGCGAGTGCCCCGCATCGATGAGCTTGCGCAGCGCGCGCATGAGCTTGGCAATGTCGTCAAAGTGCAGGCCGGTGGTGGGTTCGTCGAACAGAAACAGGGTGCCCTTGCGCGCCACCGTCTGGCGTGATTTGCTTTGTACGCGTGCAGCCTCGGCCAGAAAGCCTGCGAGCTTGAGGCGCTGCGCCTCGCCGCCCGACAGGGTGGGCACGGGCTGGCCCAGCGCCACGTATTCGAGCCCCACGTCCACGATGGGCTGCAGCGCGCGGATCACGTCGCGGTCGTTAGCAAAGACGGCCGCAGCTTCGGCCACGGTCAGCGCCAGTACATCCGCCACATTCAGCGATTTGCCGCCGCGCTCAATGGTGATCTCCAGAATCTCGGGCCGGTAGCGCTTGCCGTCGCAGTCAGGGCAGCGCAGGTACACGTCGCTCAGAAACTGCATCTCCACATGCTCAAAGCCCGAGCCGCCGCAGGTGGGGCAACGCCCGTCGCCGCTGTTGAAGCTGAACTTGGCGGCGGTGTAACTGCGCTGCTTGGACAGCGGCGCCACGGCGAAGAGTTCGCGGATGCTGTCCCACGCGCCCACGTAGCTCACGGGGTTGGAACGGGCCGTCTTGCCGATGGGCGACTGGTCCACGAACACCACGTCCGACAGGTGGTCGGCGCCCAGCATGCGGTCGTGCGCGCCCGGTGCATCCGTGGCCTTGCCGAAGTGGCGCAACAGCGCGGGGGCCAGCACATCCTGGATCAGGCTCGATTTGCCCGAGCCGCTCACGCCCGTCACGGTGACCAGGCGCTGCAGCGGAAATTCGACTGTCACATCCTGCAGGTTGTGCTCGCGCGCGCCTTCCAGGATGAGGCGCGGGGTCGATTCCGTCACCATGCGCTTGAAGCCAAAGCCCACATGCTTGCGTCCGCCCAGGTAGGCGCCCGTGAGCGTGTCGGCTTTGCGCAGGTCGGCGGTGGTGCCATCGAACACGATCTGCCCGCCCAGGCGGCCCGGGCCGGGGCCCATGTCGATCATGCGGTCGGCCGCAAGCATCACGGCGGGGTCGTGCTCCACCACCACCAGGGTGTTGCCCGCGTCGCGCAAGCGCAGCATGGCCTCGGTGATGCGGTGCATATCCCGCGGGTGCAGGCCGATGCTGGGTTCGTCCAGCACAAACAGCGTGTTGACCAGGCTGGTGCCCAGGGCCGTGGTCAGGTTGATGCGCTGCACCTCGCCGCCGCTGAGCGTGCGGCTTTGCCGGTCGAGCGTGAGGTAGCCAATGCCCACATCGCACAGGTACTTGAGGCGCGTGGTGATTTCTTCGTGCAGCAGCTTCAGCGCCTGGGCATCGCCGCCCTTGGCATCGTCGCCCACCGGCAATTGCATGCGCACAAAGAACGCGCGCAGACGGTCGATGGGCAGCAGCATCAGATCGTGCAGGCACAGGCCGGGCAGCGCCTCGAGTTGCTCGCGCGACCACTGCACACCCTCGGGCATGAAGCGTTTGCCCGGCTCCAGCACCGCATCGGCATCTTCCTTGCGGCCGATGCGCCAGAGCAGGCTTTCGGTCTTGAGGCGTGCACCCGCGCAGGTGGGGCATGGCGTGTAGCTGCGGTACTTGGACAAGAGCACGCGGATGTGCATCTTGTAGGCCTTGCTTTCCAGGTACTCGAAGAAACGCTTGATGCCATACCACTGCTTGCTCCACTGGCCGTCCTTGTAGCCGGGCGCGCCGCCGATGACCCATTTCTTCTGATCGTCCGTGAGCTTGTTCCAGGGCGTGTCGCGCGGGATGCCTGCCGCCTCTGCGTGGCGCATGAGGTCGTCCTGCGCTTCCTTCCATGCAGGCGTCTGGATGGTCTTGATGGCACCGGCGCGCAGGGTGAGCTTGTCGTTGGGGATGACCAGACCGTAGTCCACGCCGATCACGCGGCCAAAGCCCCGGCAGCTGTCGCACGCGCCCACGGCGGAGTTGAACGAGAAGGCCGAGGGGATGGGGTCGCTGTAGCGCAGATCGCTGTCAGGGCAGTGCAGGCCGGTGGAGAAGCGCCAGAGTTCGGCCTCACTCTCATCCACGAGACGATAGACATTCAGCCGCCCCGTGCCGCGCTTGAGCGCGACCTCGATGGCTTCGATCACGCGCGCCTTCTCGGCGTTGCCCAGCCGGAACCGGTCGGCCACCACATCCAGCACCTTGCGTGGACCCGTGGGCGTGGCCACTTCGCGCTCGGCCTGCACCTTGGTGAAGCCACTGGCAGACAGCCATTGCTCAACCTGCTCGGCGCTGGTGTTGGCAGGCAGCTCCACGGGGAACGTCAAGACGATGCGCGGGTCGCCCGCTGCGGCGCTGCGCTGCTGTAGCTCCGCATAAATGGTCTCGGGCGTGTCATGCCGCACCGGCTGTGCCGTCTGCTTGTCGAACAACTGGCCGGCACGCGCGAACAACAGCTTCAGGTGGTCGTTCAGCTCCGTCATCGTGCCCACGGTGGATCGGCTGGAGCGGACCGGGTTGGTCTGGTCGATGGCAATGGCCGGGGGCACACCCTCGACCTTGTCCACGGCGGGCTTGTCCATGCGGTCGAGGAACTGGCGCGCATAGGCGCTGAAGGTCTCCACATACCGGCGCTGGCCCTCGGCATAGAGCGTGTCGAACACCAGACTGGACTTGCCCGAGCCACTGGGGCCTGTGACCACCGTGAGTTCTCCGGTACGGATGTCCAGATCCAGGTTCTTGAGGTTGTGCTGGCGTGCGCCGCGGATACGGATCAGTCCCTGGGTCATGGAAGCGGTCTTTCGGGTGTGAGGCGGGACATTCTAGGGACGCACCCGGCGTTTGCGCCTGCGCGCGCCGATTACCCCCGAGGCGCGCTGCGGTGCTTTGACCGTGGACAAAGCACAAGCAATGGAGCAACGGTTGGCGAAAAGCGGGTGTTCTGGCCCGAAACATCGGTTTAGACTGCGGCCTCCACACAAAACAAGAGGAGACCGCCATGACAAAACAATGGCAACAGCGAGCAGCCGGCCTGGTCCTGGCGCTTGCGGCCAGTGCAGCCAGCCATGCCCAGATCCTGATCGGCCAGACCGCAGGTTTCAGCGGCCAGGTGGCAGCGGGCGTGAAAGAGACCACCGATGGCGCGCTGCTGTTCATCGACGCCATCAACGCCAAGGGCGGTGTCAATGGCCAGAAGATCGAGCTGATCTCCCTGGACGACAAGTTCGACCCCAAGCTGGCGGCCGAAAACGCCCGCACGCTGATCGAGGACAAGAACGTGTCGGCCCTGTTCCTCAACCGGGGCACACCCCATACCGAGGCCATCCTGCCACTGCTGGATAAACACGGCGTGGTGCTGGTGGCACCGTCCACCGGCGCCATGGTGCTGCACCAGCCGGTGCGCAAATACATCTTCAATGTGCGCGCCACCTACCAGCGCGAGGCCGAAAAGGCAATCACCCACCTGGCCTCCATGGGCATCACCCGCGTGGCGCTGGTGTACGCGGACGACAGCTTTGGCGCCGACGGCATCCAGGGCGCGCAAAAGGGGCTGGCGGCCGCCAAACTGACGGCGGTGGTATCTGAAAAATTCGACCGCGCCAAGCCCGACTTCGCCCCCATTGCCGCCAAGGTGGCCAAGGCCGATGCGCAGGCGGTACTGATGGTGGCCTCGGGCTCTGCGGTGGTGGATGCCACCACCGCGCTGCGCACTGCGGGCTCGGCCGCGCAGATCGTGACGCTGTCCAACAATGCCTCCAGCGGTTTCATCAAAAGCCTGGGGGCCAACGCGCGGGGCGTGATCGTGACCCAGGTGTTCCCCAACGAACGGGCCGTGACCTACCCAATGGTGAAGGAAGCCCAGGAACTGGCCAAGACCAAGGGGCTCACCGAAATCAGCCCCGCCATGCTGGAAGGCTTTGCCGCCGCCAAGGTGCTGGTGGAAGGCCTCAAGCGCGCGGGCCCCAAGCCCACCCGCGAGAAGATCCAGGTCGCGCTGGAGAGCATCAAGAAGCTGGACCTGGGCGGTCTGGAGGTGAACTTCAGCCCCGAGGACCATACCGGGCTGGACTTTGCCGACCTGGCCATCATCGGCACGGACGGGCGCTTCCGCCGCTGAGCGCCCGCCTACGCGTTTTTACAGTTGTCCCGCGCGGGGGCGTCCCTACACTCGGGCGCTCCACACGCAGGAGACAACCCCATGAAGAAAACTGGCCTGGCCGGCGCGCTCTGCGCTCTGGCTGCTGCCCTGGGCATCGGTTCGGCCCATGCACAGATCCTCATTGGCCAGACGGTGGGCATCACCGGCTCGGCCGCCGCCACGGTGGCCGAATCCATGCAGGGCGCAGCCCTCTACATCGACCATGTCAACGCCAAGGGCGGCGTGGGCGGGCAG
>NZ_QAIM01000331.1:0-1295 GCF_003061035.1 Acidovorax sp. HMWF018 | reverse complement strand
GCTTCCGCCCGCCCCGCCCTCTCCATCACCCGCCGCAGCGCCTTGATCGGCACGGCGGGCCTGCTCGTGCAGCCTGCCCTGGTGGCCCCTTTGCATGCCAAGCCTGTGCCACCCGCGCCCACGGTGTGGCCCCAGGCGCTGCAGGTGCCGGGCGGCGTGGCACGGCTGTCGCTGGGCCCGGCGGCCACGCGGCCGGTGGCGCAGGTGCGCCAGGGCGAGGTGGATGTGCCGCTGCGCGTGGTGGGCGATGCCATCGAGTGGACGGCCATCGTGGGCATTCCGCTGGCGGCGGCGCCGGGTGATGCCTTCATCAGCGTGCTGCCCGAAGGCGGCGGCAGCCCGCGCCTGGTGCACTACAGCGTGGCCCCCAAGCAATACAAGGAGCAGCACCTGAAGGTGTCGCCCCGCACGGTGGACCTCTCGCCCGAGGACCAGGCCCGCTACGAGCGCGAGCGCGACCACCAGGCCCAGGTGATGGCCACCTTCACCGAGCAGCCCGCCGGCGTGGCGCTGGCATCGCTGCGCATGCGCGTGCCCGTGCCGGGGCGGCGGTCCAGCTCGTTCGGGCTGCGCCGCGTGTTCAACGGCCAGCCGCGCAATCCGCACAGCGGCATGGACATTGCCGCCGCCACCGGTACGCCCATCGTGGCGCCGCTGCCGGGCCGGGTGATTGACGTGGGCGACTACTTCTTCAATGGCGGCACGGTGTGGCTGGACCACGGCCAGGGCCTGCTCACCATGTACTGCCACCTGAGCAGCATGGAGGTGCGTGTGGGCGATGTGCTGCAGGCGGGCGACGCGTTCTGCAAGGTGGGCGCCACCGGCCGCGTGACCGGCCCGCACCTGCACTGGGGCGTGATGCTGAACCGCACCATGGTGGACCCGGCGCTGTTCGTGCCGGCCTGATGGCGCAGGGCTTCATTACTATGCATTTGATAGCACCCAGTGCATATTGCACTAGCGCATCCGGCCCTTTTTGCTTGAAACCGACCCCATGACCCCGCGCCTGATCCGTTTCAACAAACCGTACGGCGTGCTGAGCCAGTTCACGCCCGAGGGCAAGTGGCAGGGCCTGAAGGACTACATCGACCTGCCCGGCGTGTACGTGGCCGGGCGGCTTGACGCCGACAGCGAAGGGCTGCTGCTGCTGACCAACGACGGCAAGCAACAGGCCCGCATTGCCGACCCGCGCTTCAAAATGGAGAAGACCTACTGGGTGCAGGTGGAGGGCATCCCCAATGAGGCTGCGCTGGCCGCGCTGCGCAGCGGCGTGGTGCTGAACGACGGCCCCACCC
>NZ_QAIM01000330.1:0-1956 GCF_003061035.1 Acidovorax sp. HMWF018 | reverse complement strand
CCTCAAGCGCGTGGCCCTGCGCGACGACCCACCCGCCCTGGCCTTGCGCGGCATTGCCATGGCGCAGCTGGGCGAACACCCCCGTGCGCGCGACCTGCTGCGGCAGGCTGCGCGCGCCTTTGGCACCCACGAAGCCCAGGCGCGCGCCCGCTGCGTGGTGGCCGAGGCCGAGGTGGCGTTGGCCATGCGCGACCTGGGCGGGTCACCCCGTCCGCTGCTGGAGGCGGCCGACACGCTGCAAGCCCACGGCGACACCGCCAACGCCACACAGGCGCGGCTGATTGCGGCGCGGCGGCTGCTGCGCATGGGCCGCCTGGACGAAGCCGCAGCGGCCATGGACGCCATGGCGACCGCCCCCACAGCGGGCGACCTGCCCCCCGCCCTGCGGGCCATGGCCGACCTGACCCTGGCCGAGCTGGCGCTGCGCTCGCTGCACATCGCCGCCGCCAGTGCGGCGCTGGACCGTGCGCAGGAGGCCGCTGAGCAAGCCCATGTACCGGCCCTGCTGGCTGAGGTGGCGCAGGCGCGCGCCCTGCTGGACCAGCCCGCAGCGCGGCGCGTGGGGGCAGGGGTGGACCAGCCGCTGCGCCTTTCCGATGTGGCAGACCTGCTGGCATCGGGCGCGCTGGTAGTGGATGCATGTCGGCGCTGCGTGGGGGTGGGCGATGGCCCCTCCACCAAAGACTCCGGCGTGTGGCAACTGCTGGCACGTCGGCCCATCCTGTTCACGCTGGTATGTGCGCTGGCGCAAGCCTGGCCCGGCGATGCAGAGCGCGAGGCGTTGATTGCGCAGGTCTTTCGCACCCGCCACCCGGACGACACCCACCGTGCGCGGCTGCGGGTGGAGGTAGGGCGGCTGCGCGCGCTTCTGCGGCCACTGGCGCGTATCGAGGCCACAGCGCGCGGCTTTGCGCTGCAGCCGGTGGACGCACGGCCGGTGGTGGTGCTGGCGCCGCCCATCGATGGCGAGCAGGCGGCGCTGCTGGCTCTGCTGTCGGACGGTGCGGCCTGGTCCACCTCGGCGCTGGCGCTGGCCACGGATGCCAGCCAGCGCACCGTGCAGCGCGCGTTGGCCGAGCTGGAAGCACAAGGCCGTGTGCGCTCCATCGGCCGCGCGCGTGCGCAGCGCTGGCTGGCGCCGCCGCTGTCCGGATTCACGACGATCTTGTTACTCCCTGCTGCGCTGCCGATTGCATAAAGTGGACGCCAAGCCCCCACCGGGCCACCCCACAGGAGCCAACCATGACCGCGTGCACCCACAGCGACCCGACACCCGCCACCTTCCGCCATCACCCTTCACAACCCGCCGAGATCGTGCGCGAATACGGCCCCTTTGCGGGCGCGGACAGCGTGCATGGCGTGACCCATGACGGCCAGTATGTCTGGGCGGCCACGGGGGCGCACCTGGTGGCCTTCGATGCCGCCACGGGCGAGACCCTGCGCACGCTGGCCGTGGCCAGCGATGCAGGCACTGCGTTTGACGGCAGGCACCTGTACCAGATCACCGAGGCGCGCATCGACAAGATCGACCCCGCCACCGGCCGGGTGGTGGCCTCCATTCCTGCACCCGGCAACGGCAACGACTCGGGCCTCACCTGGGCCGAAGGCAGCCTGTGGGTGGGCCAGTACCGCGACCGCAAGATCCACCAGATCGACCCCGCCACCGGCGCCATCCGACGCACCATCGAGTCCGACCGCTTTGTGACCGGCGTGACCTGGGTGGACGGCGAGATGTGGCACGGCACCTGGGAGGGTGACGAGAGCACGCTGCGCCACATCGACCCCGCCACCGGCGCCGTGCTGCAGCAGCTCGACATGCCTCAAGGCGTGGGCGTGAGCGGCCTCGAATCGGACGGTGCCGACCTCTTCTACTGCGGGGGCGGCGGCAGTGGCAAGGTCCGCGCCGTGCGCCGGCCCAAGGCGGCCCGCCCCTGAGCCCCTGACACCTTCAGCCCT
>NZ_QAIM01000329.1:0-6480 GCF_003061035.1 Acidovorax sp. HMWF018 | reverse complement strand
CGCCCCCACCCGCCACACCGACCCGGCCGACGCCCTGGCCCAGGTGCAGCGCATCTACCAGCAACAAATTGGCCACCTGCGCGACGCCATGCAGCGTTTTGTGGCGGGTGAAACGCCCGAAGGCGCCGTGCGCGCGTTCTACCCGTTTGTGCGGGTGCACACCACCACCGTGGCGCGGGCCGACACCAAGCTGGCCTATGGCTTTGTGGAAGGCCCCGGGCGCTATGAGACGACGCTGACCCGGCCCGACCTGTTTGCCAACTACTACGCCGAGCAGTTCCGCCTGCTGCGTGCCAGCCACAACGTGGAGCTGGAAGTGGGCACCAGCACCCACCCGATTCCCATCCATTTCTCATTTGCGGAGCACGACCATATCGAGGGCACGCTGACCCAGGCCCGCCGCATGCTGATGCGCGACGTGTTCGACCTGCCCGACCTGGCCGCCATGGACGATGGCATCGCCAACGGCACCTGGCAGGCCGCGCCCGGCGAGGCGCAGCCGCTGTCGCTGTTCACCGCGCCGCGCGTGGACTATTCGCTGCACCGCCTGCGCCACTACACAGGCACAGCGCCCGAGTGGTTCCAGAACTTTGTTCTGTTCACCAATTACCAGTTCTACATCGACGAATTCGTGCGCCTGGGCCACGCCGAGATGGCCAAACCCGACAGCGAATACATCGCCTTCATCGAACCCGGAAACGTGGTCACGCGCCGCGTGGGTCTGAGCGCCGAGGCAGGCGATGACCTGGGCGCCGCTCCACCCCGCCTGCCGCAGATGCCCGCCTACCACCTGGTGCGCAAGGACGCGAGCGGCATCACCATGGTCAACATCGGCGTGGGCCCGGCCAACGCCAAGACCATCACCGACCACATCGCCGTGCTGCGCCCCCATGCCTGGATGATGCTGGGCCACTGCGCAGGCCTGCGCAACAGCCAGCAGCTGGGGGACTACGTGCTGGCGCATGCCTACGTGCGCGAGGACCATGTGCTGGACGAAGACCTGCCGCTGTGGGTGCCCATCCCGGCGCTGGCCGAAATCCAGCTGGCGCTGCAACAGGCCGTGGCCGATGTCACGCAGATCAGCGGCGCAGACCTGAAGCGCGTGATGCGCACCGGCACCGTGGCCAGCACCGACAACCGCAACTGGGAGCTGCTGCCCGACAACACGCCGCAGCGCCGCTTCAGCCAGAGCCGCGCCGTGGCGCTGGACATGGAAAGCGCCACCATCGCCGCCAACGGCTTCCGCTTCCGCGTGCCCTATGGCACCTTGCTGTGTGTGAGTGACAAACCCCTGCATGGCGAGATCAAGCTGCCCGGCATGGCCAACCACTTCTACCGCGAGCGGGTGGACCAGCACCTGCGCATCGGCATGCGCGCCATCGAGATCCTGCGCAACGGCGGCGTGGACCGCCTGCACAGCCGCAAGCTGCGCAGCTTTGCCGAGGTCGCTTTTCAGTAAACACAGGCCCCGGGGCCGCTGCGTATGCCACTGGATTTCCTCACGCTGATGACGGTCATGGCGGCCAACCTGTTCATGATCTCGGCCGCGCTGCCGCTGATCATGGGCCGGGACGTGAGCCGCGCGGCACGCCATGTGCAGGCCAGCATGCTGCTGCAGGCCGTGGCCTGGGCGGCCATCATTGCCTCATCCACCCTGTGGGACCAGGCCCTTTCTACCGTGTCAATTGCCTGCAACGCGGCCGCACAGTGGATGCTGTACCGGGCGCTCGAAGAATGGCTAGGCCCCCGTCCCTTGCGCAGCCTGCTGCTGGTGCTGGTGATAGCCGCCCCGCTGGGCTACACCCTGGGCTTTGGTCACTACGCCTGGCGCGTGGGCTGGGCCAACTTTTTGATGGCCACCATTTTGTGCATCGTTGCGCGCGCCACCCTGGCGCCCGTGGTGGAGGCCAACCTGCGCTGGCGCAGCCTGCTGATGGGCTGCCTGCTGACGTCGGCCGCTTTCACGCTGGCGCGGGGCATGCTGGGCGCCTTCACCGACCAGTATCCGAGCTTTCGCACGCCCCATCCCGTCAACCTGGCAGCTGCTGTGGCCACCAATGTGAGCCTGGTGCTGGGCACCGTCGCCCTGCTGGTGGCGTGGCGGTCGGAGGCAGAACACAAGCTGCGCACGCTGGCGATGACCGATGGCCTCACCGGCGTGCTCAACCGGCGAGGCTTCACCACCCAAGGCAGCAGCCTGCTGGCACACGCCGCACGCCACCAGTTGCCCATGACGGCAATGATGCTGGACCTGGACCACTTCAAGCAGGTCAACGACACCCACGGCCACGAGGCCGGAGACCGCGCCCTGCAACTGTTTGCCCGCCTGCTGGGTGACACCTGCCGCAGCGGCGACCTGGTCGGGCGCCTGGGTGGCGAGGAGTTTGGTGTGCTGCTGTTGCACAACAGCGCACCCGCTGGGCTGGCCCTGGACCGGCGACTGCGCAGGCGTCTGCATGCCGCCAGCGTGGCAGAGCTGGGCTTTGCGCTGGACTACAGCGCCGGGATGGCCGTCCTGCAGCCCGGTGAAGCCGGCCTAGCGGAACTGATGGCCCGTGCCGATGGCGCCCTCTATGCAGCCAAGACGGCGGGCCGGGGGCGGCTGGTCGCGGCGGACTGAGGCAAGCAGTCCTTTTTTGATTGCATCAGGCGCAATATCCACTAGCGCCTACAGCAGATTCTGGCAAAAAATCCGCCCCCAACGCCACGGGCGCACTCGTCGCACACAATCCCTCCATGACCGCACTTTTTGAAGCCCTGCACCTGCGCAAACGTTATGGCGAGACCACGGTGGTGGACGACGTGTCCTTCGCCATTGCTCCCGGCGAATGCCTCGGGGTCATTGGCCCCAACGGGGCGGGCAAGACCACCACCATCCGCATGTGCCTGGGCCTGGCGTCGCCAGACGGGGGCGAAGTGCACTTCACGCCCCAGCCCGGCACGGCCCCGCTGCTGATGCCACGCGATGCGCTGGCCATCAAGGCGCAGCTGGGCGTGGTCACGCAGTTTGACACCCTCGACCCAGACTTCACCTGCGCCGAAAACCTGCGCGTTTTCGGCCGCTACTTTGGGCTGAAGGGCGCAGTGATGGACGAACGTGTACCCCAGTTGCTGGAGTTCGCAGCCCTCACCCACAAAGCCGATGCCAAGCCGGGCGAGCTGTCGGGCGGCATGAAGCGGCGCCTGTCGCTGGCGCGCGCCCTGGTCAACAACCCGCGCCTGCTGCTGCTGGACGAGCCCACCACCGGCCTGGACCCGCAAGCCCGCCACCTGATGTGGGAGCGCCTGCAACTGCTGCTGCAGCAAGGCAAGTCGATCCTGCTGACCACCCACTTCATGGACGAGGCCGAGCGCCTGTGCTCGCGCCTGCTGGTGCTGGACCACGGCCGCAAGATTGCCGAAGGCCGCCCGCGCGAACTGATCGCCCAGCACCTGGAGCCGGATGTGGTGGAGGTGTTTGGCGTGGGGGCCGTCCAGATGGCCGAAGACACCGCGCTGCGCGCCCTGGCCGCCCGCGTGGAAATCAGCGGCGAGACCGTGTTTTTCTACACCCAGAACGCCCAGCCACTGCTGCAGGCCTTGGCCGCACACGGCCACCTGCGCACGCTGCACCGGCCGGCCAATCTGGAAGACCTGTTCCTCAAGCTCACGGGGCGGCAGATCCGGGAGTGAGGTCGGCAGGGCGGTCTGCCAGCCGCCCCTGCCACCAGCCTTCGAGGGCTTGCGGTGCGCAAGGCTGCGAGAACAGATAGCCCTGCAGTTCGTCGCACCCCAGCCGGGTCAGCCACTGGGCTTGGTGCTCGGTTTCCACGCCCTCGGCCACCGTACGCAGGCCCAGCTTTTGCGCCAGGGCCACGATGGCGTCCACCAGTGCTTCGCCCCGGTCATTGCTCCCCAGATCGTTGACGAAAGAGCGATCGATCTTGAGCTTGCGCACCGGAAACCGCTTGAGCTGGCTGAGTGACGAATAACCGGTGCCGAAGTCGTCGATGGCCAGCTGCACGCCCAGAGCGGTGAGGCGCTGCATGGTCTGCAGGGCCTCCTCCACGGGCTCCATGATCGAGCTTTCAGTGATCTCCAATTGCAGCAACCGGGGTGGGCACCCGGTGCTTTGCAAGGCGCGGGCCACCACCTGGTCCAGCTCGGGCTCCTGGAACTGGCGCGCCGAGAGATTCACCGCCACCGGGATCTCCCCCCAACCGGCATCCAGCCACCGGCGTGCCTGCGCGCAGGCCTCGTTCAGCACCCATTCGCCCAGGGGCACGATCAGCCCCGTTTCTTCCGCAATGCCGATGAACTGCAGCGGAGACACCAGCCCACGCTCCGGGTCCGCCCACCGCACCAGCGCCTCCACCGACGACACGCGCCCCGTCCGCGCATCCATGATGGGCTGGTAGTGCAGGCGCAGCCCGTCGTGCTCGATGGCATGGCGCAGGCCCGCCTCCACCCGCAGGCGCTCCGTCAACACCTCCGTCATGTGCGGGCTGAAGAAAGCCAGCCGATTCCCACCCAGGTCCTTGGCGTCATACATGGCCACATCCGCATTGCGCAGCAGAAGATCCCCGGAGTCCCCATCCTGTGGAAAGACCGCAATGCCCAGGCTGGTGCCCAGCAACCAGCTGGATGTGCCGGTCTCCACAGGCAGGGTCAGCGCCCGCACAATGCGCCGCGCCATGGGCTCCACCACGGCCGGGTCCGGCAGGTCGGGGAGCACCACCACAAACTCATCCCCTCCCGGGCGGGCCACTACATCGCCAGGGCGTACACAACCCTGCAACCGGACCGCCACCTCCTTGAGCAAGGCATCGCCCCGGGCATGTCCCAGGCTGTCATTCACCCCTTTGAACCGGTCCAGGTCCATGGCCAGAACGGCCACGCAGTGGCCCTGCTCCCGCGCCCGGTCCAACGCCGCGTCCAGCCGCTCCGTGAGGCTGTAGCGGTTGGCCAAGTCGGTCAGGGGGTCTCGCCGCGCCTGGCGCTCCAGCGTCTCCGTGTGTTGCGCGATGGACTGCTGCTGGCGCAGCAGGGACTCCGCCATCCGGTCCAGTGCCCGGGCCACCTGCCCCAGCTCTCCCGGGGGATAGGGTGTACCAATGGGTTCGGCGTAGTTGCCAGCATCCATGCGGCCAATGGCGCGGATGGCGCGCATGGCATGGCGGCGCACCGCAAATTCCACCAGCAGAAAAGCCGCAACGAACACGATGACCGCCAGTGCCAGCACCCCCAGCAGTGCGCTCCGGAACTGGCGCTCCACCGGGCCACGCAGGTCGTCCTCGGGCACAGCCAGGGCCAGACGCAGATCCGAGTCCTGTGCGCGCGGCAACTGGGCGCGCACCCAGACGCGACGCACGCCATCGGCCCCCTCCATCACGGCATGCCCTTCGACCGCTTGCAACATGAAAGTGCGTTCGGCGTCCCCCAGGGTGAGCGGCGCCACCTCCGGCCGGCGGAAGTCCATGACCACCGAACCGTCGGCATTCCATACCTGCAGATGCATACGCTCATAGCGCTGTGCATGCACTGTGGCCTGCCCGTAGTCCTGCATGTCGAGCGAGGCCAGCAGGATGAAGCGCAACGCGCCTCCCGCATCGCGCACCGGGTAGGCCACCTGCAGCACCCCTTTGCCCGTCAGGCGGCCTATGACCGCTTCCAGCACCGGCCCGGAGGCCGTCAGCGCACGCTGAAAGTAACTGCGGTCCCGGAGGTCCAGGGTACGGCCACTGCGCAGCGAATCACAGAACAGGGAGCCATCGGGCTGGATGGTGAGGATGCCGGTGTACTGAGGATGTTCCTTGAGGACATCTGCTAGGAAATCAGAGCAGGCGGCCTTGTCGCCCGCCGCCAGCAGGGGTACGCGCCCAAGGCCAAACAGGAGTTGCCCGGTACCAGCGATCTTGTCGTCCAGGTCGCTGGCAATGATGCCTGCCCGGGCCACCAGTCGGTCGCGCGCCTGTCCGGTGGTGGCCACCCGGAACTCCAGCAGCAGCCACACCAGGGCCGGCACAGGCAACAAAGAGGCTGCCAGCACCAGCCACAGGATCCGCGCACTCAGGCTCACAGGGGTTCTCCTTCACAGAAGCGCCGTCGTCGCACCGGCCCGCCGCAACTGCGGCCGCAGGCTATCAGGCCACGCGGGGCCTGACCTTGCTGGCCGCCAGCTTGGCGTTCGCACGCGCCGTGTCCACATTCTCAGCCCGAGCCAGCGCCACGCCCATACGGCGCTTCACAAAACTCTCGGGCTTGCCGAACAGGCGCAGGTCGGTGCCGGGCACCCGCAGGACTTCTTCCACGCCGTCGAACACGATGCCCTGGGCTTCCACGCCGCCATAGATCACGGCGCTGGCGCCGGGATTGCGCAGGCTGGTGTCCACGGGCAGGCCCAGGATGGCGCGGGCGTGCAGCTCGAACTCGCTCTGGTGCTGGGTGCACAGCGTGACCAGGCCCGTGTCGTGCGGGCGCGGGCTCACCTCGCTGAACCAG
>NZ_QAIM01000034.1:16170-23908 GCF_003061035.1 Acidovorax sp. HMWF018 | reverse complement strand
GGGGTAGCCAGTGGCCTGGGCTTCCTTCAGGGCGGTGGAGTTCATCACGCCCCAGCCCCACAGCAGCACGTAGTCGGGGCGGCTCTGGCGCACTTGCAGCCAGGTGGCCTTCTGCTCCACGCCAGGGGCTGTCACAGGCAGCATCTGCAGCTCAAAGCCGTGCATCTTGGCGCGCTCCTGCAGCAGCGGGATAGGCTCCTTGCCAAACGGGCTGTCGTGGTACACCAGCGCAATCTTCTTGCCCTTGAGCTTGTCCAGACCGCCGTTGGCCTTGCCAATGTGCTGGATCAGGATGTCGGCGCCGGTCCAGTAGCTGCCCATGAACGGGAAGTTCCACTTGAATGCTTGGCCGTCCTGCGCCACCGACAGGCCGTAGCCCAGCGTCATCAGCGGAATCTTGTCCACGGGGGCTTTTTCGGTCAGCGCAAAGGTGATGCCGGTGGCCTGGGGGTCGAACAGCGACACGCCGGGGCGGCTCTTGAGGCGCTCATAGCATTCCACGCCACGGTCCGTGGCGTAGCCCGTTTCACATTCTTCAAAAGTCAGCTTCACACCATTGATGCCGCCGTCGCGGGCATTGATCATCTTGATGTAATCCTGCTTGCCGTTGGCCCACGGCACGCCGTTGGGCGCATAGGGGCCGGTGCGGTACGACAGCAGCGGGAAGAACTGCTCCTTGGCTTGTGCGAAAGCGCTCGTCGCGATGGACGATGCACCGGCAGCAACCACCGCAGCGGCGATCACGATTTTCGAAAGCTTCATGGATGTCTCCTTTGGATGAATGTGTTGAAGCACGGGAAAAAACAGGACAGATAGACAGTTAACGCGGCAATGCGACAGGCACGTATCGGGACTTGCGAGTAAGGGGTTTCCTGCAATGCCGTCCGGTCAATGGGGGAAAGGCCACAGGCGCAGCTTCTGCTTGGCGGTGGACCACAGCTTGGCCAGACCATGGGGTTCCACGATGAGGAACCACACGATCAGCGCACCGAAGATCATCAGCTCGGCATGCGATACGCCCGCCGTGGACACCTCGATGCCAAAGAGCCCCATGAAGGCCGGCAGGAACTGGTTGAGCACGATGGGCAGCACCACGATGAAGGCCGCACCAAAGAAGCCGCCCATGATCGAGCCCAGCCCGCCGATGATCACCATGAACAAGAGGCGGAACGATATTTCCACCGAGAAGGCTGCTGGCTCCCACGCGCCCAGGTGCACAAAGGCCCACAGTGCACCGGCCATGCCCACGATGAACGAGCTGACCGCGAACGCGCTGAGCTTGGCGTACATGGGGCGGATGCCGATCACGGCGGCGGCCACGTCCATGTCGCGAATCGCCATCCACTCGCGGCCAATGGCACCACGCACCAGGTTCTTGGCCAGCAGGGCCACGATGACCAGCAACGCCAGGCAGAAAAGGTATTTGCTGGTGGCGCTTTCGATGGGCATGCCCAGCACCTGCAGGTTGTTGACCGACACCGAGCCCGAGTCGGAGTTGTTGGTAAACCACTTGATGCGCAGGAACATCCAGTCGCTGAAGAACTGCGCGGCCAGCGTCGCCACGGCCAGATACAGCCCCTTGACGCGCAGGCTGGGCAGCCCGAACAGGATGCCGAAGAGCGTGGCGCACAGGCCGCCCAGGATCAGTGCAGGGATCAGCGGCATGCCTGGAAAGCGCACGAAGAAGTTGTAGGCGCCGTAGGCTCCCACGGCCATGAAGGCGCCCGAGCCCAGCGAGATCTGCCCGCAGTAGCCCACCAGGATGTTCACCCCCAGAGCCGCCAGCGCCATGATGACGAAGGGGATCAGGATGGCGCGGAAGATGTAGTCGCTGGCCAGCATGGGCACGGCGATGAAGGCAATGGCCAGGATGATGCCGATGGCAATGCGATCCTGCGCGATCGGAAAGATCTGCTGATCGGCGCGGTAGCTCGTCTTGAACTGGCCGTTTTCGCGGTAGAGCATGGAAGTCTCCTGTTCTTGTTGTTATGCGTTACACGCGGTCAATGATCTTTTCTCCGAACAGGCCCTGTGGCCTGAACAAGAGGAACACCAGCGCCAGCACATACGCAAACCAGATCTCGATGCCGCCGCCCACGAAGGGGCCCAGGTAAACCTCGGAGAGCTTCTCGCCCACGCCGATGATCAGCCCGCCGATGATGGCGCCGGGCACCGAGGTGAGGCCGCCCAGGATCACCACGGGCAGCGCACGCAGCGCCACCGTGGTCAGTGAGAACTGCACACCCAGCTTGCTGCCCCAGATCATCCCGGCCACGAGGGCCACGACACCGGCCACGCACCACACGATCACCCAGATGCGGTTGAGCGGAATGCCGATGGACTGGGCGGCCTGGTGGTCGTCGGCCACGGCGCGCAGCGCGCGGCCGGTGGAAGTCTTCTGGAAGAACACCGACAGCAGGGCCACCAGTGCGGCGGCAATGGCGGCGGCAATCACGTCTTCCTTGTTGATCAGGATGCCGCCCTGAAAGAGGCTGTCGAGCATGAAGATCGGCTCCTTGGGCATGCCCACATCGATCTTGTAGATGTCGCTGCCGAACAGCGTCTGGCCCAGGCCTTCCATGAAGTAGGTAATGCCCAGCGTGGCCATGAGCAGCGTGGCGCCCTCCTGGTTCACGAGGTGGCGCAGCACCAGCTTTTCAATCAGCCAGGCCACCACAAACATGATGGCGCCTGCGATCACAAAGGCCGCCAGGTTGGCCACGATGGGGCTGCTGATGCCCGTCCACTTGGGGATCCATTCGGCAAAACGGGCCATGGCCAGCGCTGCGAACAGCACCATGGCGCCCTGCGCAAAGTTGAACACGCCCGAGGCCTTGTAGATCAGCACAAAGCCCAGCGCCACCAGCGAATACAGCATGCCGGCCATCAGGCCGCCGATCAGTGTTTCAAGAAAAAATGCCATGTTGTCTTCTCCTGATCAGTGCGAGGTGCCGAGATAGGCACTGATCACGTCTTCGTTGCTGCGCACTTCGTCGGGGCTGCCGTCGCCGATCTTCTTGCCGTAGTCCAGCACCACCACGCGGTCGCTGATGTCCATCACCACGCCCATGTCGTGTTCGATCAGCACGATGGTGGTGCCGAACTCGTCGTTCACGTCCAGGATGAAGCGGCACATGTCCTGCTTTTCTTCCACGTTCATGCCGGCCATGGGCTCGTCCAGCAGCAGTACCTGCGGCTCCATGGCCAGGGCGCGGCCCAGGTCCACGCGCTTTTGCAGGCCGTAGGGCAGCTGGCCCACGGGTGTCTTGCGGTAGGCCTGGATTTCCAGGAAGTCGATGATGTGCTCGACGTATTCGCGGTGGCGGATTTCCTCGCGCTCGGCCGGGCCGATGCGCAGCGCCTGCATCAGCAGGTTGCTTTTGATCTTGAGGTTGCGGCCGGTCATGATGTTGTCGATCACGCTCATGCCCTTGAACAGCGCCAGGTTCTGGAACGTGCGCGCCACGCCCATCTCGGCCACCTGGCGCGAGTTCATGTGGTCAAACGTCTTGCCCCGGAAGGTGATGGAGCCCTCGGACGGCGTGTACACGCCGTTGATGCAGTTGAGCATGGAGCTTTTGCCTGCGCCGTTGGGGCCGATGATGGCGCGGATCTCATGCTCCTTGACATTGAAGGAGATGTCGGTGAGCGCCTTCACGCCGCCAAACCGGAGGCTGATGTTCTTGACGTCGAGGATGACGTCGCCGATCTTTTTAGTGGTCATGGTGGGGGGCTTCTCCAGCGGGTAGAGCGCGGGCTTCATGCGGCACTCTTCACAGGCGCAAATGTCTTCGTGTCCGACAGCTTGAGCGTGGCGCTCACGCTGCCGGTGCGGCCGTCCTCGAACTTGACCTGGGTCTCGATGTACTGCTCGGTGCGGCCTGCGTACAGCGCATCCACCAGCACGCCGTACTTGTCGGCAATGAAGCCCCGGCGGACCTTGTTGGTGCGGGTGAGTTCGCCGTCGTCGGCGTCCAGCTCCTTGTGCAGCACCAGGAAGCGGCTCACCTGGCTGCCAGCCAGCATGGTGTCGGTGGCCAGGTCTGCGTTGACCTTCTCGATGCACTCGCGGATCAGTTCGTACACCTCGGGTTTTTGGGCCAGGTCGGTGTAGCCAGCGTAGGGCAGGTTGCGGCGCTCGGCCCAGTTGCCCACGGCGTCGAAGTCGATGTTGACCATCACGCAGACCTTCTCGCGCTTGTCGCCCAGGGCCACCACTTCCTTGATGTGCGGGAAGAACTTGAGCTTGTTCTCCACGTACTTGGGCGCAAACATGGCGCCGTCGTTGGCGCCGCCCATGATGCGGCCCACGTCCTTGACGCGGTCGATGATCTTGAGGTGGCCATGCGCATCCAGAAAGCCTGCGTCGCTGGTGTGGTACCAGCCGTCGGCCGTCAGCACCTCGGCCGTGGCGGCCGGGTTCTTGTAGTACTCCTTGAGCAGCCCGGCCGACTTGACCAGGATCTCGCCGTTGTCGGCCACCTTGATTTCCACACCGCGAATCGGCACGCCCACCGTGTCAGCGCGCGCCTGGTTGTCGGGCTGCAGGCACACGAACACGGCGGTTTCGGTGGAGCCGTACAGCTGCTTCAAGTTGATGCCGATGGAGCGGTAGAAGGTGAACAGGTCGGGCCCGATGGCCTCGCCCGCCGTGTAGGCCACGCGCACGCGGCTGAAACCGAGGTTGTTGCGCAGCGGGCCGTACACCAGCACATTGCCCAATGCGTACTTGATGCGGTCGAGGGTGCCCACGGGCTCGCCGTCCATGAGTGCGGGGCCCACGCGTTTGGCGACGCGCATGCAGGCCTCGAACATCTTGCGCTTCAAGGCGCCCGCGTCTTCCATGCGGATCATCACGCTGGTGAGCAGACCTTCAAAGATGCGCGGTGGCGCAAAGTAGTAGGTGGGGCCCACTTCCTTCAGATCGATGGTCACCGTGCTGGCCGACTCGGGGCAGTTGACCACGTAGCCGCAGGCCAGCCACTGGGCATAGCTGAAGATGTTCTGCCCGATCCAGGCGGGGGGCAGGTAGGCCAGCACTTCTTCGCTGCTGGTGAGCTTGTCGAACTCGGCGCCCGCACTGGCGCGGTCCAGCAGCGTGCTGTGGGTGTGGACCACGCCCTTGGGGTTGCCCGTGGTGCCGGAGGTGAAGAACATTGCAGCCACGTCGCCGGGCTGGGCCTTGGCCACCTCGGCCTTGAACCAGCCGGGGTTCTTTGCAGCAAAGGCCTTGCCGGACTCGATCAGGGCATCCAGCGATGCCAAGCCGGGCTCTGCGTAGTTGCGCAGGCCGCGGGGGTCGTCAAAGAAGATGTTGGAGATCTGCGGGCATTGCTCGCGGATTTCGAGCAGCTTGTCCACCTGCTCCTGGTCTTCCACCAGGCAAAAGCGCACCTCGGCGTTGTTGAGCGGGAAGATGCACTCGGCCGCCACCGCGTCCTGGTACAGCGGCACGGGGATGGCGCCCAGCGACTGGGCGGCCAGCATGGTGGCGTACAGGCGGGGGCGATTTGCGCCCACCACCACCATGTGTTCATGGCGCTTCAGGCCCGCCAGGTGCAGGCCGGCCGCTACCTGTTCCACCAGGCGCACCAGGTCGGCCCAGCTGTGGGTTTGCCAGATGCCATATTCTTTTTCGCGCAGGGCCGGGGCATTGGGGCGCTCGGCGGCATGCTTGAGCAGCAGTTGCGGGAACGTGGTCAACATTGCAGGTTCCTGAAAGTGAGAAGGTGTCAGCCCGGTGACTGCCGGGCGCGCAAGCTTGTGATTGCGCGATGGGGGAATGCTAGGACCCACTTTGACGTCATCTTGTCTTGCCGACGACAATTTAGGGGTAACTCCCGGGTGGGTAAAACCCTGCCCACGGGCGGGCGGTATCCTCCGGGGCATGTACGCCCCGTTCTTCGGCCTTCAGCACCCGCCGTTCTCCATCGCCCCCGACCCCCGCTACCTGTTCATGAGCGAACGGCACCGCGAGGCGCTGGCGCACCTGCTGTATGGCCTGGACGCCGGCGGCGGTTTTGTGCTGCTGACCGGCGAGGTGGGTGCGGGCAAGACCACGGTGTGCCGCTGCTTTCTGGAGCAGATCCCGCCGCATTGCAACGTCGCTTACATCTTCAACCCCAAGCTCACCGTGGGCGAGCTGCTGCGCTCCATCTGCGACGAGTTTGGCGTGCCCCACCGGCCCTCGGTGGCAGGCGTGGAGACGGTCAAGGACTACATCGACCCGCTCAATGCCTCGCTGCTGGCGGCGCACGGCGCCGGGCGCAACACCGTGCTGATCATCGACGAGGCGCAGAACCTGTCGGCCGACGTGCTGGAGCAGCTGCGCCTGTTGACCAACCTGGAAACCAGCGAGCGCAAGCTGCTGCAGATCATCCTGATCGGCCAGCCAGAGCTGCGCACCATGGTCGCCAGCCCCGCCTTGGAGCAACTGGCCCAGCGAGTGATTGCGCGTTTTCACCTCGATGCGCTGAGCGCGCAGGAGACCCAGCAATACATTGCCCACCGCCTGGCCGTGGCGGGCCTGCAAGGGCCGCTGCCCTTCAGCCGCAGCGCCATCCGGCGGGTGCACACGCTGTCGCGCGGCATTCCCCGGCGCATCAACCTGCTGTGCGACCGGGCGCTGCTGGGAGCCTATGCCGCCGGGGTGCGCGAGGTCAGCGCCCGCATCGTCCAGCGCGCGGCGGCTGAGGTGTTTGATGCGCCAGCGTCGGCCGCTGCGGCGCGCAGCGCCCGGGGCCTGTGGCCGCGCTGGGCGGTTGCGGGCCTGGGCGTGGTGGCCGGTGCAGCCCTGGTGGCGGGCGGCTGGGCACTGGGAACTTGGCCGCAATGGTCTCGGCAAGGCGCCGTGTCATCCGCCGTGCCTGCGGGCGCGATGACCAGCAAAACATCTGCCAGCGCGCCACCGAGCGGCGCTGCCAGCACAGCGGGGGTAACGCCCGCAGCCCCTGCGTCAGGGGCTTTGGCCCCGCGCGGGGCAGCGCCGGTGGCCATGTCGGACCTGCAGCAGTTTGTGGCCGCACTGCCCGCCAGCGACACCGCCGCCTGGCAGGTGCTGGCTTCGGCCTGGGGTGCCAGTGTGGCCGATGGCGCCGACGCCTGCGCCGCATTGCCCCGCGAGGGCTTGCGCTGTTATCGCAACCGCCGCGCCGGCCTGAACCTGGTGCGGCAGATCGACCGCCCGGTGCTGCTCACGCTGTTCCCGTCCGAAGAGGGCGACGTGGCGGTGTCGGCCGTGCTGCGCCGCCTGGACGGCGACACGGCCACGCTGGAAGGCGGGGGCCGCACAGTGCGCGTGCCCGTGGCCGAGCTGGCCCAGGTGTGGCGCGGCGACATTGCCACGCTGTGGCGCACGCCGCCCGATATGCCCGACAAGGGCGACCTGGCGGAGACCCCCGCTGGCGCCGCCTGGCTGGACCAGCAACTGGCCACGGCTGCAGCAGGGGGCACGCGGGCTGCCGTACCTGCAGCCGGCCGCGCGACCACGCCGGCCCAGCGCCAGTCCCGCATCCAGCGCTTCCAGCTCGCCCAGGGGGTGACCCCGGACGGCCGGGCGGGCCCCTTGACCCTCATGCTGCTCAACCGTGTCAACGGCGTGAGCGAACCGCGCTTGCGCACCGGAGGCTGAACCCAGTGTCTTACATCCTTGATGCGCTGCGGCGCGCAGAAGCTGAGCGCGGCCGTGGCGCTGTGCCCGGCATCCATACCCCGGCGGTGCCTGTCCCCGGTGCCGTGC